>CAZPUD010000109.1:0-12161 GCA_964589115.1 uncultured candidatus Brocadiaceae bacterium
CATAGGGACAACTCAAGGTTGGTTCAATCTTGCAGATTGAACCATTCGTTTAGCACAGGCCTGTACATTTTTAATTGTTACAAATACATAAAACATGCAAAACGTTCAGGTTCAATCGTGGACGATTGAACCAACCTTAGTCGTTGCCAAAGGCAGCCTAATTTAATATAGGAAAAAACCATGCTTCTTGATACTGATAATGTATCGCTCAATAGTTCACCAGGAATTTATACCTACTGCCTTACGAATATGCAGAAAACACTTTCACACCCTGTTATAGGTATTGATGATAAGCATGAAGTATATTATGCAGAGCATAATGGCATCTTTGCCGTAGTAAGTGATGTATCCATAAAGGAGTTTAATGAAGATATACTCGAGAAGAAAATTACGGATGCAGTCTGGCTTGCGCCCACGGCAAAGAGACATGAAGAGATCGTTGAATTTATCATGATGTATACGCCGGCCGGCAAACCTTCCTTTAAATTTCATCAATCCATGCAGCCTTCATTATTTGAAAAATTATATACTCCGGTAGTTCCCTTAAGATTTTGTACGATTTATAGAAATCCGGACAACCTCTTTCAGGCGATAAAGCCGCACAGGGATAAGATTATGCAGTTTCTCGACCATACTGCTCATAAAGCAGAATGGTCGATAAAGGTATTTCACGATAAAACAGTTTTTATGAAGAGTTATTCTGATAAGGAAAGAGGGCTATTTCATGTGGCTGAACAGAAAACAACATTATTGCCTGGAGAGAACTATCTCATGACCAAAAAAAAACAGAGACTGCATGAAGAAATGTGTAAGGCGGATATTAGAAAGATTCCGGAAGATATTTATAATACATTATCACAGCATGCTGACCGCTTTCAATCTTTGCGATGTACCAGAAGGGATGTCCACGGCAAATTACATGACATGATTATGAATTCTGCTTTCCTTATAGAGTGGGGGGCGCTTAATTTGTTTCAAAATACTGTAAACATGCTGGCAGAAAGATATCGGGATAGCGGGATCATATTTGAATTTTCCGGTCCCTGGCCCCCCTATAACTTTTGCCCAATATTACAACCTGGAAGCAAATAATAGGAAATTTAAAGTTTTTCATAATACCGTTAACACACCCCTAACCCCTCTCAAGAGAGGAATTGGAGATGTTCTCGAGAGGGGAATCAAAAAGCCCCCTCTTGGGAGGGAACCCACCCCTTAGTCCCCTCCCGGGAGGGGAATATTAGAAGTCCCCTCTTGGGAGGGGATTTAGGGGTGGGTAAAAGAAAAGCCACTGGGTTTTGCCTTTTAAACCCAACTTAGTTTAAAATAATTTCAAGTAAAAAAGGGATTTTATCATGTATTTATATGTATATTGCATTACAAACATAATAAATACACCTAACAAAAATATACATGGCTTCGGTAATATTGATATCCGTTTTCTGAAATATCGTGAAATTGCAGCCGTAGTATCGGATGTATCGGAGGTCAAAATACCTGCGTCAAGTGAGAATGTACTGTGCCATTCAGCAGTGGTTGAGGCTGTTCAAAAAGAACAGACCGTACTTCCTGTAAGGTTTTCATCTGTCCTCAGGGATGATGAAGAAGTGCTTAAGTTTTTAAAAAAACATTATGAGTTATTTGCCTCTGATTTAGAACGTTTACAGAATAAACTTGAAATGGGGCTGCGCATTGTTATTCGGGATTTAAATAAAAAAAATGAAGAATCCGTAAAACCCTGTGCGGACCACTATGTGACAAAAAAGGATCTGAAAAGTAAAAATTTCGGTCTTATATTTAAGAAGGATGATCCCTGTATTGATTATCTGGAACGGCGACGTATCTATTATGCATCTAAGGATGAAATGAACGGCTGTGTTAAGGAGGTTGTAAACACATGTCATGCACAGTTTGAAGGTATTTATACAGAATATAGTCTGGATAGTAATTTTCCTTTTCTATATGGAGTGTCACTGAATTATTTAATTTACAAAGATTCTTTGTCCGAATTCAAGGCAAGATTTTACGACCTCATGGAAAGTCTGGATGAATTCTGGTTTCTCTGTTCAGGTCCGTGGCCCCCTTATCATTTTGTTTCTTTAGGAAATTTTAGACGTGAAGAATATTATGAATAAAATAGATAATGACGAAATAAGCTTGCCGGAGAAAAGATACGAGCGTCTTTGCAGAATGATTTTTTCATGTACTCCTTCTTCTCTTCTTATGTTTGACCGAAAACTCCGAGTTGTAATTGCTAACAGGAATTTTCTGGAAAAATCACGCAGGACCGAAGATGAAACTATCGGAAGGCACGTTAATGATATATTCCCTAGCGTTATATTGCAATATACCAGGCTTGCAGAAAGATTACGGATGGTTTTTGAAACGGGGGTAGGTGATCGGGGCCGGGAGATGTATTACCGCTCACCAGGCCTTCCAACCAGGGTTTACTTTTACAACCTTACTCCCCTTATAGACGACCGTGGAACCGTTGAAAGTGTCTTACTGATCATGGATGATATTACGCAGCAGGTAAGTTTAAGGGAAAAAGTCAGACAGACGGAGCGACATCTGGCCAGTGTAGTTGAAAGTGCCAATGATATTGTTACTTCATTAGACTCAAATGGTATGATTATGACATGGAATAATGCGGCCGAACGGATTTCTGGTTATATAGACAGGGAACTTGTGGGCAAACCTCTGTCAACGATCTGTGCAGATGGACAAAAATCAACTTTGATCTCCATTATTGAAGATCTTTCCAGAGGGAAAACTATTAAGCATGTCGAGCTTGGCCTGAAGACAAAGGCAGGAAAGATTATCCCTATATCATGGAGTTTTGCCCTGATGCGCGACGATTCCCAGATAGTAATAGGTATTGTAGGCGTAGGGCAGGGCCTTGCCGAAAGGCGTGAACTTGAGGCGCAATTGTTTCATTCTGCGAAGCTAGCCTCTCTTGGGGTAATGGCAGGTGGTATAGCACATGAAATACGAAATCCACTGGGCATAAGTTCTGCTGCCGCACAAATCCTGCTGGAGTATCCGGAAAATGAAGGCCTGCAGAGAGAATGTGCAGAAAAGATTTATTCAGGTATCAAGCGTGCCTCTCAAATAATTGAAGAATTGCTCAAGTTTGCACGCCCTTCCGAAGGGCGTTTTGAGATTACGAATGTCAATGATGCCATTATAGAAACACTAACTCTCATTGAGAAGCAAATGCTGTTAATGCGTGTTGAAACAAAAAAAAATCTCGGCCCTGATATTCCGGTTGTAAAAGCAGAGAAGAATTTACTGAAGCAGGCCTTTTTGAATATGATTCTCAATGCGGCTAATGCTATGCCTGATGGCGGGACTTTGACTATTATTACTTCACTCGATGGAAAAAATAGGATCCTTATTGTTTTTAAAGATACGGGTTGTGGTATACCGGCGGAAAATATTGATAAGATATTTGACCCGTTTTTTACAACAATGCCCGTGGGGAAAGGGACTGGTCTTGGATTGTCAATTACCTATAGTATCATAAAACAACATGAAGGTTCTATCCATGTAGAAAGCGGCGTCGGAAAAGGCTCTATTTTTACGATTTATTTGCCGGTAAAGCAGGGGGGAGATTGATATTTTAGATTTACGATTTTGGATTTACGATTTTGGATTTTAATTTATTATCAGTAAAAAATGGATAAAGTTCAGCTACAAATCAGAACAAAAAACTTTGCGCTTAGTATTTTTAGAATGGTTGAAGAGTTACCCAAGTCAAAAGGGGTTGAAGTAATTGTTTACCAACTTTTAAAGGCATCTACTTAAGTTGCAGCAAATTACAGAGCGGCATGCAGAGCTAAGTCAAGAGCCGATTTTATCAATAAACTAAAAATTGTCGAGGAAGAATCTGACGAGTCTCTATTTTGGCTTGAGTTTATTGCGGATTTAAACCTTATTGACTTCAAACTGTTAGAGAATTTATTAAAAGAGGCGAATGAGCTGGTAGCTATATTTACCGCTGCCATAAAAACTTCCAAACTAAATCGTAATTCGTAAATCGTAAATCATAAATCATGAATCGTAATTCTCCCCACAAAAGAGGAAACTGCCGTGACAGAAGAACCACAGATACTTATAGTAGATGATGAAATGGATATGTGTTGGGCTTTGGAAAATATTCTAACCTTAGTAGGTTACAAGGCACGTTCAGCAATCAGTGGAAAAGAAGGGTTTGAATTACTCAAACATTTGAATCAGAGTATTCGAATGATATTCCTTGATGTTAAATTGCCGGATATTGACGGTCTCGAGCTCGCAGGTTACATCAGGCGAGATCATCCGGAAATAAGGATTATCATTATTACTGGTTATTATTACCGTGATACAGAGGCAGTACAACAAGGACTTACCCACGGACTCTTTGATGGTTTCATCGGCAAGCCATTTAACATTTCTGAAATACGTTCAGCCATAGAAATGTCTTTCCTTTCATAACGCTTCATTTTGAATAGTGAATAGTGAATAGTAGTTAGTGTATAGTAAGTAACTACTATTCACTAACTACTATCCACTATTGTGGAATTCATATCACAAAATATAGCAGTAACTCCATAGAATTCGTTTCCTAAAAGGCGTTCACACATAATATATTTTGTCCGTGAAAAGAAACGGATTGTTTTACTTCATTATTTTTCACATAGATACGACATATTTTTAAATAGCTATATTGGTATACATGTGAGGCATAACATTCGCTTAAACATAAAATGACGTTTGTTGGATTAAAACTTTTGAAAAGATGTACGCTGTTTTGAAGTAGAAATTTTACGGAGAGTCGGGCAATGAAAATAAATTGTATTATTTGCGGCCATAATTTCGACTTGAATGATGCCTATGACGATTACGAGGGAGAGGTTAAATGTTGGGTATGTGGGGGAATCCTGAATATTAGGATGCAGCAGGGCAAACTGAAATCTCTGAAATATGCAAGGACACATCGTTCTGTGTCTGAAGAAACAGTGAATAGTGAATAGTAGTTAGTGAATAGTTAGATGATTATATGGTTAATGGCCATTTAACCATCTATCCACTATTCACTATCAACTATCAACTATCAACTGACTTTTCAATTCGTGATTCTTTATATCAGAAAAAATTTTTATATATTGTGAAAGGGGGTGATAAACATGGCAAAGGTACAAAAGTCTACTGATTCTTCCAGTCTGGCCGAAGTAGTCGACAGGATACTCGACAAGGGTATTGTAGTTGATGCATGGGTAAAGGTATCGCTGGTAGGCATCGAACTGCTTTCAATAGAGGCCAGGGTTGTCATTGCGTCGGTTGAGACTTATTTGAAGTATGCCGAGGCTATCGGGTTGACGGCAACAGCCGCTGCGCCGGCTTAGTTATACAGCGCCTTACATAAAATATTTTTGCATTTTCTGCAAAAATTGTAGGGCCGATCCCTTGTGGTCGGCTTGTGCGGGGGATAAACCACCCGCGCTGCACCTTGCGGTTTGTTTGGATTAGGTGTCCATCAAATTTATTTTTATGAGAGAAAGGAGTAATAAACATGGCAAAAGTACAAAAGTCTACTGATTCTTCCAGTCTGGCCGAAGTAGTCGACAGGATACTCGATAAGGGTATCGTGGTTGATGCATGGGTAAAGGTATCGTTGGTAGGTATCGAACTGCTTTCAATAGAGGCCAGGGTTGTCATTGCATCGGTTGAGACATATCTGAAGTATGCCGAGGCAATTGGTCTGACAGCAACTGCTGCTGCACCGGCTTAGGGGTATTCAGGGTAGAGGGCTAAAGAAAATGCTCCAGAGACGGATTATTGGTCTAACTTTGGGGTTGTCTAAAAGTCCGTAAACCATACAAAAGGTGGGGGCTGAAAATATTCAGCCCCTACATCTTACGTATGCAGGACGTTAGTAATTAACGGTATACAAAATTTGATTTGCCACATAAGATATTGGAGTGTCGCTTCACGGTAACAAAAGTGAGGGAGATAATCAACGTGAGAAAATTAACCAACGATATGAGACAGCTTAAGGATGATATTCAAAAAATGCGCAATAATCGATCTGAACTAAGAAGGGAAATGCTTCGTTGTGTACAAAAGAGAAAGGAAGAGGTAAGAAAATTTCTTGATAATGTTTGGAACATGTTCAAATTAGAACAAAAAAGAGAGGAAATACTGGTATGGAAACAATAGCGTATGAAAGTAACCAGCAAAACGAAACAGGACTTTCTTTAGAACCAAGTAATGGATTTGTGGTTACTCCATGTATAGAAGAGGTAGTTGAATCAGCCCTTGCATATCTTCATGCGGGGTATCCGGTTCATCTATCGGGTCCATCCGGTACGGGGAAGACTACGTTGGCCTTTCATATCGCTGCCAGGATAGGAAGAAACGCAACGCTTATACATGGTGATGACGAGTTTGGCACCTCGGATCTTGTTGGTAAGGATAACGGTTATCGCAAAAAGAAGCTTTACGATAACTTTATTCATTCAGTGGTGAGATCGGAGGAAGTAATGCAAACTCTATGGAAAGACAATCCGCTTACCCATGCATGTAAAAATGGTAATATCCTCATCTATGATGAGTTTAACAGGACAAAACCGGAGGCAAATAATGTGTTACTGAGCGTACTTCAGGAAGGGATTCTTAGTGTTCCAAAATGTGGTCGTGGTCGTGGAAATGGATTTATTGAAGTACATCCTGATTTTCGTGCAATTTTTACTTCGAATCCAGAGGAATATGCGGGTACTCATAAGACACAGGATGCACTCATGGACAGGCTTATTACTATACAAATTAACCACTTTGTCAGGGAAACAGAAGTGAAGATCCTTACGGCAAGGTCCGGCATTTTAAAGGAAGATGCGGAGATTATTGTTGATATCATCAGAAAACTAAGAAATATGGGAGTTAATAACCACCGCCCCAGTATACGTACCGGTATTATGATAGCCCGTATACTTGCACACAGAGGTGGGCGTGCAGCCTGGGATGATCCAATATTCCGGCGCATATGCAAAGATGTACTCAATGCCAACACAATCAAGGTTACACGTGACGGGAAATTGATCGTACAGGAAAAGATTGCGGAGATAGTACGGAAAATATGTGATATGAGAAATGGAATAGATAAAAAAGAAGTATCCGATGTTTCTACACAGTACTGCGGATTATCTGCAAGAAAGTAAAGGTGCGATAACGATGAGTGTCCAAAAACGGAAAGGTATACGTGATATAAAAACACATGCCGGAACGGTAAAAAAAACGTTTTTACCTCACGAAGTATATATGAGGATTTCTACCCTTGAAATGGAACGGGTACACCGTCTCAGGGAAATGGAGAGTGCCCAGAAGCGTATCAGAACTATTATGGATCGATTGAAAGAGATCGATGCTGAAAAGGGTAATTTATTAAATCACATTAAAGCAAAAGCAGAATATCTTCAGGAAAATAGAAAGGTGCAGACAAAAACGGATGATATGTACGGAAATAATAAAGGGCGTCTGTTGAAATACTAAACATGGAAATACATGCAAAAAAAATTTTGGTAGTAGATGATGAAGAAACGTTGTTATGGGTTTTCCATGAGGTTCTCGGTGGAGAAGACTACGATATTGAAAGCACTGCCAATAGTGTTGAGGCATTAAAATTAGCCGGTAAAACCATCTATGATTTAGTAATCAGTGACTTACATATGCCTAATATGAATGGATTGCAATTAATCTCGAAGATAAAAAAATTTCAGCCAAATATCAAGGCCGTAATGATTACAGCCTGCAAATCAACCGAGATAATAAACAAAGCTGCACATATCGGGATAATAAATGTTATAGAAAAGCCATTCAATATCGAAGACGTTAAGGTAATTATAAATCAGATATTACGTAAAAAGTCATCTTTAAATAATATTAAGACATAGGAGATTATTTATGTCTACCAATGGAAAATACCTCTATGGTTTTATAAAAAGCGAGGAAAGATTTAACACAGTACTTTCAGGCATTGACGGTAAGCCGGTTTATATCATCCCGGATAACGGTATTGCAGCAGTGGTAAGCGATGGTCCGCAGAGCAAACTACGCCCTGAACGAAAAAATTTGAGTGCTCATAGTAGTATTATTAATGAAGTTATGAAGTCATGTACGATTCTCCCGGTTTCTTTTGGTGCTGTTGCTGATCATGAGGCAGGGATAAAAAGAATATTAAAGTTAAATCGAAATAATTTAGCAAACCAGTTGAAGATGCTGGAAGGTAAAGTCGAAATGGGTTTAAAAGTTATTTGGGACGTCGGGAATATCTTCGAGTTTATGGTCAAAACCCACCGTGTACTTGAGCTTTTCAGGGATAATGTCTTTTTGAAACCAACGGGAGCTACGCAAGAAGAGAAAATAGAATTGGGAAGCATGTTTGATACAATTCTTAATCAGGAACGTGAAAAGCACACGGCAACAATACAGGATATTTTAAAACCCTCTTGTTGTGAGATAAAAACAAGCAAACCCAGGGATGAAAAAACCGTAACGAAGCTCGCATGCCTCGTTGAAAAGGCAAAGATAAAACAATTTGAGGATGGTGTTTTTGAGGCTGCAAAGGTATTTGATGATAATTTCGCCTTTGATTTTAACGGCCCCTGGGCACCGTATAATTTTGTAGATGTAAAGTTGAAAACAGAGTAAGTGGAAGTGATGTTTTAGAAAGAGATTATATGGTATAAGCAGTCAGCTATCAGCAACTAGTACACTATCAATATTATTTTAATGGTATGTGAATAACCAAAAGAGTTATAACATGTCATTGCGAAGGTCTTTTCCGAAGCAATCTCAAAGCGGGAATTTGGATTTCGGATTTTAGATGTCGGATTTCGGATCTTACACTTTGGTTTCTCATTCCGCAATCCGCAATCCCAAATCTGCAATTGGATACATGCGGAGCCTGTTTCGAGCGTATTAGCAAGGAATTTCGAATTATAAGATTTTCTTATCCTTTTAGCGCTTATGTGGTGGAGGTTTTCTATGTTACTAGTTGATGATATCTTGTTATCACCGGTAAGAGGTTTATTTTATATTTTTAAACAAATTCATAATGCTGCTGAAGAAGAGTTCTTAAATGAAGAGGATATTACGGCACAATTGTCAGAACTCTACATGATGCTTGAAACCGGAAAGATGACTGAAGAAGAATTTGATAAAAAAGAATCTGAACTCTTGAACCGGCTGGACCTGATTGAAGAATATAAAAAGAAACACTTTGGAGAAACAGTAGATAGTGAATAGTAGTTAGTGAATAGTTGAATGGTTATATGGTTGGATGGTTAATAGCCATCTATCTACTACCTTTAACACACCCCTAACCCCTCCCTAGAGGAGAATTAAAAGTCCCCTCTAGGGAGGGGATTTAGGGGTGGGTAAAAATAAAAGCCGTTGGGTTTTGCCTTTTAAAACCCAACCTAAGTTAAGGGGTATGTATGCAAGGACCTTCATTTCTTACAAATCCGTCATTGTCTTTAATCTGCTTCGGGGGGAAAGGTGGTGTTGGGAAAACCACCTCGGCAGTATCAACATCGCTGTATATCGCAGATAAAAATCCACAAAAACGTATACTGTTAGCCTCTATTGACCCTGCGCATTCCCTTTTCGACAGCTTAAAGGATACACAAATTTTCCAGAACCTTAAGGTATGGGAGATAGATGCGCAAGTTTCTTTTCAGAAGTTTAAAGAGAAATACAGTAATACTTTTAAAAAAATATTGAGTAGAGGTACCTTCCTTGACGAAAAAGATATATCAGATTTTTTATCAATTTCACTTCCAGGAATGGACGAACTCATGGCTATGGCTGAATTGGCCGATTTAATAGAAGGGAATAAGTATGATGTTATCGTGCTGGACACATCACCAACCGGCCATACCATAAAATTTTTGCAAATGCCACATCTGTTAAAAAGCTGGACACATGTACTTGATTTAATGATGGAAAAACACCGGTATATGTCCAGGTTATATAAAAAGTGTTATCAGGCGGATGATACTGATGCCTTTATTGATAGACTTACAAAAAGTGCACAAAAAGTTGATGGCTTATTGAGGGGTAAGTCTTCTGAATTTGTAGCTGTGATGTTACCTGAAGTCTTGAGTTTTTATGAGACTAGGCGATTTCTGTCCACCCTGGAAAGATACAAAATCCCTGTACACAATATCATCATCAACCAGGTCTGCCCGGAGAGTGATTGTCCTTTTTGCAAAGAACAATATTTATATCAAAAAAAATATATTGATCATATAAAACAATGCTTCAAGAAATACAATCTTTTAGAGGTTCCCTTATATGAAGAAGAGGTTCACGGGAGAGAACCGCTTCTGGAGTATGCATGGGCAATGATGGAAACCTTCAATTCGTAAATCTGTAAGCAATGGAGTGATGGATCTATGGAGTATTGGATTTTTTCACAGCATTACTCCACCACTCCATTACTCCATATAAGGCCTTTTGGTTACAGATGCGCTGCCTTATGGGATTCTTTTATACGAATGTATCTTTTCAAACAATTTTATGGCAGGAAAGGGCGGTGAAGAAATTATTTCACATGAAGAAATATTCCATATCCCGGTACCTAAATCTGCAACTCAATTTATAATGTTTAGCGGCAAGGGAGGCGTAGGTAAAACGACAATCGCCGGTGCAACGGCATTAACACTGTCGGATTTGTATCCTGAGAAACGTATTTTACTTTTTTCAACCGATCCTGCCCATTCCCTTTCTGACTGTCTGGATATTGATGTCGATAGTAAAGGTCAATTCATTAGACAAAATCTCTATGTACAGGAAATGGATGCTGAAAAAGAATATTACAAACTAAAAGGCCTGTATTCGGACGAGATTAAAGATATGTTGTCAGCCTTTACCAAAAAGGATAGAGCGGTAAATATTATATTTGAAAAAGAAATAATCGTTTCACTTATGGATATAATGCCTCCGGGTATTGACGAAGTTATGGCTGTTACCAGGATTATTGACCACATGGATAAGGGAAGTTTTGATATTTTTGTTCTTGATACAGCGCCGACAGGACATCTGATACGGTTTCTCGAAATGCCTGAATTAGCGCAAAAATGGCTGAAATTTTTTTTCACTCTTTTTTTAAAATACAAAAATATATTTCGAATACCGAAAATAACCGCCTTTTTTGTTGAATTATCAAAAAATATTAAAAAGCTTTTACTCTTACTGCGTGACCATGAGAAGTCACTCTTTATTCCTATTGCAGTTCCTACTGAAATGGCCCTGGAAGAGACAAATGACCTTATAAATGCTATACAAAAACTAAATATTCCTCATTCTCCAATAGTGATGAACATGGTGCACCCGCCTTCCATGTTACCTGAAACCTTTATTGATTGTCCTCTGTGTTTACACAGGATTGCTTATGAAGAAAAGATACTTCGTGCTTATGAGAATAAATTTCCGCAGCGGCTTTTTTATATTATAAACAAGCAGGAAAAAGAGATAATTGGGATAAACGCATTACAACTTTTCGGGAAAAAATTGTATGGATTAAGGGATAAATAATGATAAAAAAACTATTTTCTTATATTCAGAAGTGGCTAAAGTTTTTATTAAAAAAAGTATATGGCGTAACCTCTCAGATATTTTTCCTTATAAGGGAACGTTTTTTCCATGTTGCGACTCCTGAATCTCAGCCTGCCTCTTTACAGGAAGAAAACAAGGGTGGTGATTTATTGAAAAGAAGTGCTGTATCCAGAGAAGCGTCAACCCCTGTGATTAGCGAAAATGGCAAAGAAATAGGATATACAAAAAAAAGAACCAACTATTTGTTTGAAGAAGAATCAGTCAATAAAAAAACAGAGACATGTGAAATCCCCCCTTTGCTGGAGTACCAACATTTGTCATTGTGTGAAACACTTGACCGCTTACTCAACACCGGTGTAGTGATCCATGGAGATATTACAATCTCTGTCGCCAATATTGATCTGATTTATATTGGATTAAGGGCATTAATAAGCTCTGTTGAAACGGCAAGAAAATTACAGGATGGATAGTTTCAAATTTTCAAGATGTATAGGAAATTCAAAGTTTCAGGGTTGGTTCAATCGTCCACGATTGAACCGAAACGTTTAGCATGCCTCATATGCCTG
>CAZPUD010000110.1:0-12069 GCA_964589115.1 uncultured candidatus Brocadiaceae bacterium
CTCATTCCCCTCTTTTCTCCTTTCCCTCTCCTATACTTGTGGGTAAGGATGAGTCCTGGGAGGGGTGAGGGGTGGGTTTTATCCCGTGTAGGGGCACGGTGCTCCGTGTCCCTACTAATTCCCCTGTAGAGACGCAAAATCTTGCGTCTCTACAATTGAGTTAGGGGCGAACCTTGTGTTCACCCTTGCCTTGTACGATTTAAAAATGTTTCTGTTTTTTCACCATTTGGGCGAACACAAGGTTCGCCCCTACAACAGGACATTTTCCTAGATATAGATTTGGGTATCGACTTAATGCTATACCAGAAATCATATAATTTCAAGACTGAAAGTAATTCCTTTTTATATTACGGCTAAGATCACCCAAGATTGTTGACAAAATGCATGAAAGGATTATACTGTAGAAATTTGTATTACTTTAACGTTTAGAAATTTCAATCCCGTCTCCTTTCTAAAATATGAATATCGATTTAAGAAGAGATTATGATGTTGTTATTATCGGAGCAGGCCCTTCCGGGGCGGCAGCTGCCAGAGGTTTGGTAAATGAAGGATTGAAAGTCCTTATAGTAGAAAAAAAGAAACTACCCAGATACAAGATTTGTTCAGGTATTATATTCAAAAAATCGCAAGATATAACAGAAAAGTATTTTGGGAAAATTCCTGAAGCAGCCTATGTTACACCAAATCTTTTAAAGGGAGTAAGATTATGGACCGACAGCGAACACTTTGCCGACTGGTCATTTCACAAGGATAACAGTGCCGGTGCCCCCAATGTATGGCGTTCTGAATATGACTATTGGCTGATAAAAAATTCAGGGGCTGAAGTCTGGGATCACTGTGGTTTAAAAGAGTTTAAAGATTATGGTAATTACGTAGCATTAGAATGCTGTAAAATTCACAGCCATAAAACTATATATATCACATGCAGATACCTCATAAGTGCAGAAGGAAGCAGGTCAACAATCAGGGAGAAACTTGAACCACAATTTGAAAAAAGTCTTGCATGGTTTGTAGCATACCAGAATTACTACGAGGGGAATTGCGACTTAGACCCTTATTTCTATCATGGTTTCCTGGATTCAAAATACGGAGAAATATATGCATGGTATAATGTAAAGAATGGATTGCAAATCTTTGGTACAGCGGTAAGAAAGGGTGTAAAGATATATCCTTATCTTGAAAAATATCGGGAGATGTTAGAAAAGAGGTTCGGGTTAAAGCTTAAAAAGCTTGTAAGAAAAGCCGGCTGTATTGGTAATGACATGTGTACAACGGATAAATTCTTCCTGGGGAAAGGGAATATACTTTTGGTCGGGGAGGCTGCAGGATTTTTGAATGCCTTTGGAGAGGGGATTTCCTGTGCATTGTCAACAGGCTTTTTTGCCGCTGAGGCGGTAAGCAAGTGTATCAAATCCAATGATAACGCACTTGCATCATACACTGAATTGACAAAACTCGAAAGAAGGCAAACCCGAATGTCATGGAAATTAGGATCAAAAATAGCAGGAAGAAACCTCATGCCAGTGTGAATGTTGTGAAAAAATTATAGACTTTTTGCGATATATAATCTTCGTATCCCCGGTAAAAGTGGTCTGTATTCTGTACTAACTCCAGAATTTTTGGAGAAGATATTTTTGAAAATCCCATTAACGTCTCTTCTGTAGTGGCTGCGAAGTCGTTTTCACTATAAAGAAATAATTTCCCCTTCTTGCAGTATTGTAAAAAATCCAGATTATACTTGCCAAATGGTGCCGAGATGGATGCAAAGGCTACCACACGGTTATTTTCCGTACCGGCTTTCATACCGACTACAGCGCCAAATGAATATCCGGCAATGAAGATTTTATCCCTATCAACTTGAGAGGTTAAGAAGTTTAATGCTGCCTGTGTATCATTAACGGCATCAGCATAATCTCCTCTGTACAGAGACTCTTCCCAGTATCGGTATTTTTGTGCAATATCTTTTTCACGGCTCTCGCTATTCCCTACACCTCTATAGTTAAACCGGAGGGATATAAATCCCATACGAGCTGATACCCTTGCAAGGCTCATAATAACATTGTTATCCATATCACCACCTAGACCTGGATGTGGTGAACATAATAGTATTGCCGGAGATGGTAAAGCGTCTTCATTGTATGTCAGGATACCTTCCAACTCCAGACCATTTGCCCGAAAATGTACACGTTCTTCAATCATATTTCAAATATACCAAAACATAAATTTTGTGTAATAATTTAACGTATGGAAATTCAAACCAGCATGATGTTTCAGAGTTGGTCCAATCGTCCACGATTGAACCGAAACGTTTTGCATGTTTCATACACCTGGAGTAAACCAAAGCGTATAGGCACATGCTAAACGCATGGTTCAATCTGCAAGATTGAACCAACCATAGTCGCTGCCAAAGGCAGCCTAGCTTGACGTATAGGAATTTCAGAGTTTTTTCGTTATTTGTTAACACACCCCTAACCCCTCTCAAGAGGGGAATTGAAGAAGTCCCCTCCTGGGAGGGGATAGGGGTGGGTAAAAAGCCGTTGGGTTTTGCCTTTTAAAACCCAGCCTAATTTATTTTTTCTTTTTCCTTAATTTGTTCAACTGACCTTAAAAGTATTTGAGATAATCGGAAGTTGTGCATACCTTGCGATTGAACCAGCTTTAAAAGGTCTTTTACATTTCCATTAATGCCATTATTACAAATCTGTTCGGCTTTACGGTTGAGTGTTTCCTGCCACGCATCATACAATAACCCGTAATCCGGATTGTGACATTTTACGCAATATTCCCGAACAGATCTAAATGAATACCCATCCAGTTCCAACTTGTGGCAATCTGTACAAGAAACGGCCTTGTACATCCAATCCGTTATTTTCGGGATAACGTTTTTAAAGTCTCCATTTATGTAATCTCTTGTATCAGTATGACATTTGTGGCAATCATTTTCGTTCAGCGACTCATTGTCCAATGTGGGGTCTCTCAAAATTCCATTTGACAAATGGTAAGCTGGGGAGATTAGAAACTTTCCAAAATTTTTGTTATCCTTCAAAGATGAAGGTATGAATAACTTATCTATCTTTTTATGATGACAGGCCGTACAATCCTTTTTCTGGATAATCAACTTGCCGTGTGTTTCTATATTAACAGGGTCGTTATTGTGGCACCGGCTGCACTTCAGTCCTTTATCAGGTGAATGAGTTTTATGCTGAAAAATCTTTTCCTGGTATACTGTACGATATGTCGCATAATTTACATGGCACCTGTCGGTACAAGAATTTACTGGATATCGATATTCCTGGAAAGATACTACCGATGCGGCTTCTTGTTTATTGCGGTAAGAAGAAGCATTTCTTCCTTTTTTAGAAACTTGCTTTACGTTTTCGATACTATAGTTTAAAAGATCTTTAACATACTTAATGTTGTGGGCACCGAAGCTGCCGTCTTCCTTGATGAGTTTATAATTTACTTCTGCCTCTTGAATTACAGTATTTCCTGCAGTGTTGTGCCTTTTTGCCTTTACCAGCAAAGTCTTTAATAGCCGCATTCCTGATGCGGTGAAATGCATTTGTCCGGATAATATCCTGTCGAATCCTTTCTTATGACAATTGTTACATACTTCGGGTGTTACATTAGCAGAGAATCGTTTATTCTTATGGCATGCAGAACAATTCAGTGTTGCAAGATGCATAGGATCCGGTTCACCTTTAACACCCTTGCCACCCTCTCCCATCATAATCAAATTCTGGATGGTATTATTTCTATTTATAGACTCAGGATTACTGTCTTCATAAATGGTATTACTTGTTTGTGGCCATCCATGTTTAATAGAAGCATGACATGATGTACAGGCCGTTTTATACTTGTCAATATGAATATCATGTATATCTGACGTACCTAAATGTATATCTGTAATACTTGAGTGGCATTGAAGACAATATTTCTTATCTGCTTCTCCATAGCCTTGAATGGTTTGAAAATGACAATCGGAGCAACGTACATTTTCGTTTTCCTCGTACATATCGTGATGAAAAGTTTTTCCGTAAATTTCTTTAGTTTTCGCAATGTGGCCATGGCACAAGGTGCAATCAGAGTCAGGATTTTTGTCTTGTGCGTATATGGATTTTTGAGTATTTATGAAGTGGCATATGTCACACGTCATTTCATCGGTTTCAAAATGTTTTTTTCCCCCGAGGCCGGAATGACACGAGGTGCATCTGAGTTTAAAATTTCCGGCAATATCGCAGACATGCGTTCTGTGTTGAAATGGTTTTATATTTTTATACGAACTTGCCTTCGCTGACAGCGTACGGATTGGATGGCACGGCTCCGCAGTGCAGTGTTCATTTTTTATTTCCACAGCCATCACTGGTGTGACTTTATTATTATGGGTATGGCAGTCCACACAGGTAATATTTCCTGATGGCTTTTTACAAGTGTTATTAAAAGTAATACTACTGTGGCATTTTGCACAGTATTGAGGATAATTCGGTCTTGTCAGGGTAATAAAAAATACAAAAATAACCACACCAATGGCTGCAAGGGAAAATATTGCGAGCCTAACTGCCGTTTTTTTATTTATTTCTTTTACTTTGATATACATATAAAGTCTTTCACAGCAATTTAGTTTTTTGAAAAATTTATAACAATAACGGTGTATTACATGCCGTATAGGGGCAGGTTTGAAACCTGCCCCTACAATAAATGCTATTCATCCAGGAGTTTTCAAAAAACTAAATTGTTACAATCTTTCATGGTTTATATGCTACTTCCGTCAGCAAGATATCAGTATCTCCATGAAAGGAGGTACGGATCATATTTGCTTTTAAAATCCACACGTCTTCATCGCAACGGAAGCAAAACGGTATGATCTTCTTCTCTTTATATTTCAGGGCGGTATCCATTTCTACAAATAGGGATTCTTTCTGAGAATTTATTACATGGCCTCCCTTGTCCCATATTTCTATTGTTACAACAACTTCCCTGTATCCATAATCTCCTGTCGGTACACTATGAGGAATACCTGTATTTTCAACTTCCAGCAGACCTTCGATCTTACCTTCGGAATGGATTACTTTTGTAAATGACATTACTAATGAAGTATTATCTTTCAGGTTTGGATGTGAAAATAAATGCTGCTTTCCTTCTCTTTTCGGATATATCTTTTGCCATGGATCATCCTGGATAAGCTTACGCTGTATGGCTGGCATATGGCAGTCCTGACATGTTTTTCTGCCTCCCGTAACGTCTGATTCTTGCCATGCCTTGAAGGTACCTATATGACACTTCCCGCACAATTCACTTGTTTTATAGAATGGGTTTCTTTCGGAAATAGGGTGTGGGCCGCGTGCAGGTGTAGGACCACTTAGTTTGCAGTCATTTAGATGGCAGCTATTGCAGTTCACACCCTCTGCCAAATTTATCTTGCGTGGTTCGATACTGTTATCAGTAAAAATAGTTTCAGGGACGTGGCATCCGAGGCAAAAGGTAAATTGGTACTCATTCGTTTCTTCTTTAAACGCAGTACTCGTAAAACTACGTGCATGGGGTGAATCCTTCCATTCATGATAAATATCCCTGTGGCAATCCCCGCACCTTTCAGATTTTGGCGACTTTACCCCTTTTTCTACAAGTTCTGGATACATGATGCAACTTACAGGTAAAAAACACCAGATTACAAAAAGGGTAAAGATGCATACTTTTGGGAGTTTTATGGATTTATAAAGCATAAGGTAATTACAAAAATGATTACAACAATAACTGCTGAAAGGAGTATGGGCCTCTGCCACAGATTATTAATTTTTTTCATACGCATATCGTGTCTATTACCAAAGGGTGGTACGCTACATTTCCTCATATCCGCGAGAAACGGTAATGAAATGAATATCAATGCACTAAAAGCTAATAAAGTAATGAATAAAATATCGCTCTGAACAAGCTTTTGCAGCCTGTAGATTGGTAAAAAAAACCATGGAATATGATCCGGTTTGTTGCTAAATTTCCATGGTAATGGGAATGCGATAACAGCAATTAATTCAATAACGGCTAAAAAACAGGCGGCTATGATATGCCTGAATATCTCATTTGGGAAAAACGGTTCAAGTTCTTCCGGCTTTTTATTCTTTGTATAATCTTTCATGATTATTACAACGGCTCATAAATACCTGTCTTTCTAACCATAAAGAAGTGCATACCCATAAACAATACCATCGCCAATGGAATACCAATTACATGCAGGGCATAAAAATATATTAAATGCATCGTAATGCGTTCACTTCCGTTGTGGAAAGATAATTTATTTCCTGTGTAATACATAAGTAAAGTCAGAATAAGCAGGCATGCGCCTGATACCCAATGTAATTCTCTCGGATGCCGGTAAATTCCTTTAAACAGGATACGGAGCATGTGACTGAGTATCATCCCGACCATAATATGAGGTCCGACGGCGTGGATGCGCTGGATAAGCCATCCATAAGGAACACTATGGCTCACATACTGGATACTGGTTAACGCATTGCCAGAAGTTGGAATAAAATAGAACATAAGAAATATTCCTGTACCTAACTGGATGATAAATGCAAGCAGTGATAATCCACCCATGCATCCAAACCAGCTTAATCCTTTCGGAATTAATCGCCTCGTAATATTGTTCTCTATTAATTCTTTCAAGAAATACTTGTTTTCTATTTCGTTCATAATTGATGTATAGGAAATTCAAAGTTTCAGGGTTAGTTCAATCGTCCACGATTGAACCAAAACGTTTAGCATGTTCCATACGCCTGGAGTAAAACGTACAGGCCTATGTTAAACACATGGTTCAATCTAAAAGATTGAACCAACCTTAAGAACCCACCCCTACCCCTCCCAGGAGGGGAATTAAGAATTCCCCTCCTGGGAGGGGTAGGGGTGGGTAAAAAGGTAAAACCGTTAGGTTTTGCCTTTTAAAACCCAACCTGATTTATTTTTTTGTTATAGTATTTTTTATACTCAAAAATATGTCACTCAAAGTTTCTATTACCCGATCTATGTCATTACGGGTAATTATCAAGGGAGGCTGGAACGTAAGTACGTTCCGTGATACGCCTGTTTTCCCTGCCAGGATTCCACGATCTTTCAGTTCTTCAAGGATATAATCGATCTCTTCAGAGTCCTGAACTTTATCTCCTTTTACAAGCTCAACACCTAGCATGAGTCCTTTTCCTCTAACATCTCCTATAATCGTGTGCCTCCGTTTCATTTCTAATAATTTGCCCTTCAAATAATCACCGAGGTCCTTTGCCCTGTGCACAAGCTGATGTTTTTCAATAACATCAATGGCTGCCAAAGCAGCCGTGGCTGAAACTGGATTACCTCCTGTTGTAGAAGCACCCGGGCGTGTATAAGATAGTGCTATTTTATCGTTTGTTGTAAAGGCACCCATAGGGGTGCCATTGGATATGGCCTTAGCCATGGTCATAATATCGGGTATAACATCCCAGTGCTTCATGGCAAACATCTCTCCCGTCCGTCCAAAACCCGTCTGTACCTCGTCTGCTATCAGAAGAACCTGGTATTTATCGAGGATTTCACGAACCACCTTGAAATACTCTAAAGGTGGTGTAATAATACCGCCGTTGCCTTGAATAGGCTCGACAATAAAGGCAGCAAAATCGCCATCCTTAACTACATCTTCAATGCATGTTGCACACCGCAGGTCACATAGAGGATAAGAAAGTCCAAAAGGACAACGGTAGCAATATGCTGCGGGGATATGGACGATGTCACCAAGTGGATGAGGGTCTGTGCGCCACATAGGCAGACCGGTTAGATTCATCGTGAATTTCGTGCGTCCATGAAGTCCTTCGTGGACAGCAATAAACCTGCGTTTCTTTGTAAACAATTGGGCAAGGAGTGCTGCCCCTTCGTTTGCCTCAGAACCGCTGGCGCAAAAGAATGAGCGTTTGAGTGCCTCCGGAGAGATCTGAGCCAATTTCTCTGCGAGATCTACGATAGGTTGTGTGAGGTATATAGTCGTGGTGTGTTGAAGGGTTTTTATTTGCTCACACACTTTTTCCGTGATTTCAGGATTACAATGTCCCGCATTCATTACAGACACCCCACCGTAGAAATCCAGATATTGTTTACCGGTATGGTCATACAAATACTGCATTTCACCTCTGACAATCTGCATAGGCTTTTTATAAAAATGATACACACAGGGAATAAGATATTCCTGTTTCTTCTGAAGAATTGCATCTGGTCCTATATGGTTTATTGTCATATGTACCCTATATTTTGGTTTAATTGTCTACGATTGAATCATTTCTGAGAATTCTAATACACTGTCAACATTGTTTGTAACAGTATGTGAATAACCAAAAGAGGTATAGCATGTCATTGCGAGGGCCTTTTCCGAAGCAATCTCCTGGATACTTCAAAAGGGATTGCTTCGGGGAAAAACGCCCTCGCAATGACAGACACTATATAATCTATTATTAACAATTATGTTGACAGTGTACTAGTTATAACTTTGAAACCGCAAAGCATTACTACGATATTCAGGAAAGAAACGGCAAATAAATTATTTCTCATCCATGGGTAAATGTCTGCCAGGACAAGATTTTCAATCCGGTCTCCAAGTTCTTCTTTTCTGTTTACCATGAGAATTTTTTCAGAGACGGAATCTCTTGCAACTTTTAATACCAGAGCGTGGTGAAATCGGCCAAATTTCCCTTCCTCTAGATGGGCGCCGCCTCCACCTGTAACAAGGTATACAGTATTGTTTATTGCAATTCTTGCGTATCCATGATAGTCACCGGTAATTACATAATCTGCTTTTAACTTTTCAATTAAAGAAATAATTTCTGCCGAACCTTTAAATTCTCTTGCACTGAAGTCAGAAGAAATCGGTGGTGGAATATGCATAAGTACAAATATTTTATTGTAATTTGGCAAGTCCTTTTCTGAGGATAACTTCTCAAGGAACTTAAGACTTTCCTCATTTGAGTAAGGCTCATTCAGAATACGAAGAACAACAAATAGACATTTTTGATATTCAAATGAAAAAATACTTGGTCCGTAGACTTCTTCGAATCTTGATAAAGGAAAGTTGTTAATATCAACATCATGGTTTCCAACGACAAAAAACGTTGGAAAGGGGAAGGCAAATTCAGTGGTGTACTCAGATTTGAAATAGTTATGACTGCCTTCTGTACCTTTACGAACAAAATCTCCGAGAAATACAGCAAATGATAATGGTTCACTTCGTAACTCTTTGGCAATTTGTTCGAATGTTCCGCGACTTTGGGTATCACCAATAACTGCAAAACAGAATTCTTCCTTCTGGTGTTCTTTGGTCAATGTTTCCCTGACACAGGTAAAGTTACCGGTTCGCTGTGGTAAATCAATATTACCCTCATAATTTTGTATAAACATCGTATATATTTCGAGGCCAAAAAACAGGAGGATTAAAACTAAAAGAATACTTTTCCATAAAGAGTTTAATTTATGAATTACCAGGTTTTTATTTATCATATACCGTCCTTAATTTTACAATAATGTTTTCTCAGAGTTGGTTCAATCGTCCACGATTGAACCGAAACGTTTAGCATGTCTCATACGTTTGGAGTAAACCAAAACGTACAAACACGTGCTAAACGCATGGTTCAATCTACAAGATTGAACCAACCGTAGTCGCTGCCGAAGGCAGCCTAACTTATCATTACGATGGTATTGTCCAAAGCGATCCCTTGAATAGTTTAAAAAAAGATTGCTTCGGGAAAAAACCCCTCGCAATGACACATATGGGAAAGGCTATTATAGTAAATTAAGTTGACAATGTAGTAATGGCAAGGCGCGCCTTGTCACTACACTGTTAAAAGTCGCTGAAGGCTTAATTATTCTAAAGTAACTTCCCCTATTTCATACTCCTCATTACTGCTGCCGTACTCCGGGAATGGGTTACGTCTTGTACATAGCCGCCTAAATTAAACTCCCTTGGACTTTCTCTTGCAAGCGTATCCCAATCACTTCCCTGTATTGGCAATGAGAGATCAGGATATTCTTTTGCAATGTTTAAATACTTTCGATACAAGCCAACAAGGGTTTTTATCAAAGTATCTTCATAATACTGCGCCTCGATCCTCATTACTTGTACACCCGTCCGTACAAAAGTGCCAAGATACGGTAACACGCAAATATCCCTTGCAAGCAGGAGATGATTGCGGCAGTATTGATCTATTTCAATGCTTCTTATTTCTCCGCGCTCATCCTTCAGTGCATACCCCATGTACTGGCATACCTGCCTGCAATGATCCTTTTTGTGTGATTTAGAGGTTACCATGGCGGGAACGCAATGCTCCAGTACCATGCTGCATACCGGTCCGTGTACGATGCATTCCACCGGAAGCAGTGCCTCGTGAGATAACTGCCCCAGATGCTTATAGGAACATTCCATGGAAGCTGTAATTCCTGAAATACCAAGTCCTTTTAAAAGCTTTAAGGCTCCCGCATTGAGGGTGTTCAACGAATAATCTCCTAAAACTTTTAAACCAAATTCCTTTGCAAGGCGCATAGTACCCAGGTTGTGAACCAACATGAAATCAAAATCGAGTAAAGCTGCTTGCTCAAATAACCATATTACATCGGCCATTTCTTGTGGAGTAGTTATACGGGGCGTACCCATTCCTATAGTTTTACCTGCATCATGGATCCTGCTGCAGGCTTCACGATAGGATGATTTTGTCCAAAATTGTTTTCTCAAGAGTGAGACTTCACCGCTTATATATATACGATCCGCACCTTCATCAAGTGCTGCCCTCAAACCATTCATCGAAGCAACTTTAACTGATAGTACCGGAGTTGTTTCATTTCCTTGCGTTATAAAAGACTCTTCAAAAGGGTTATGGTAAATATCATCTTTTACAAGGGATGTTTCTTTTGCCGCACGGCTTAAGAAGAGGGGCTCCCGGCTGCCTGATATATCAATCAGAGAAGCAGATCCAGGTGAGAATGCTACCGATGTCGTAAATTCACGGACCCGGTGGTTATATAATCGTTCGTACTCCATTGAACTCATAGAATAAGCAAGCGGATTATCAAGATAGGTATCTATTGCTTTTCGATAGGTACTAACAATTGTACGCAGGAAGTCGGCATGCCTCATGCGTCCTTCAATTTTTAATGAATGAACCCCCGCATGAACGAGGTCTGGAATATGCCTCAGGAGGCACATATCTTTCATAGCTAATAAATATCCGGAAGGTAAATCTCCTATAGGCTGTCCTGAGTTACTTTCTACCACTGAATAATGCCAGCGACATGGCTTCATACATTCACCTCGATTGGCACTCTTACCAAAAAGAATACTACTGGCATAACACTGGCCGCTTTGGCAAATGCAGAGGTCTCCATGTATAAAATATTCAACTTCAATTTCCGTCTTTTCCTGGATTTCTTTTACCTGGGCCAGAGATATATCCCTTGAAGTGACAATGCGGCTAACGCCAAGCTCCTTCATCACTAATGCAGATTCGGTGTTATGGATATTCATCATCGTGCTGATATGAACAGGCGTATGAATTGCCATTTGCCTGATTAAGTGTAAGACACCAAGATCCTGAACTATAACAGCATCTACCTGGATTTCATGTAGAAATTGAAGAAAAAGATTCATGTTTCCCATCTCATCATCGCAGAGCAGATTGTTCACCACGACATAGAGTTTCACTCCTTTATCATGGGCATATCGTACAGCTTCTGCGATTTGTTCGTCGGTAAAGTGAAAGTCTGACCTGTGAAGCCGCATATTAAAGCGTTTACCGCCAATATATACGGCGTCGGCACCGGCCTCTATTACAGCAGCCAATGCATCCCAGCGTCCTGCGGGTGCAAGTAATTCGATCTTCTTTTTTGATAATTTCATAGTTTTTCCTTATTTTGATTGTATAGAAATTTTCACTTTATTTACGCGGTTCACGGGGTGGCGCAGATAAACTTTGTTTGTCCGTGCAATCCTACTGTTAAAAGTTGCCGAAGGCTTGATTTAATGCTAAGGAAATTCAAAGTTTCAGAGTTGGTTCAATCGTCCACGATTGA
>CAZPUD010000111.1:0-11958 GCA_964589115.1 uncultured candidatus Brocadiaceae bacterium
TAAAGGAGACGGTATGAAAAAAGCATTGCTTGTAGGAATCAATAACTATTCAGACTCTAATGCTAATCTGAATGGTTGCATCAATGACATTCATCTTATGCACGATTTGCTTTCTCACCACTACTCATTCGATACAATTACCACACTGAAAGACGAACAGGCAAGTTTTGAGAATATTACCATATCACTCAGACAGCTTGTCTCTGACACCTCACCAAATGACACCATCCTCTTTCACTATTCCGGTCATGGCTCCCAGGTACCAGACTTCGATAATGACGAAAAAGATTACCTGGACGAATGCCTTTGCCCTTATGAGCTTGACTGGGACAACATGCTTACTGACGATATTCTCAAAGATATTTTTAAGGACATTACTTGCCACTCTGTCATAATCCTCGATTCCTGCCATTCAGGTACCATGCTTAGGAATCAACCATGCCACCAGACACCTGGGGAGGGCAACAATCACGTATACAGAAAACCACGATTCCTTAAGCCGCCCTTATCCATGCTCAACCGATATGGGAAGAGGGAATGGAAGGTCAAACGGCTTAATAACGTTACGTCTCACAACACGGTTCTTATCACGGGTTGTAAGGAGAAACAGACGTCGGCAGATGCATACATCCCTGAACTTGCGAAGTACCACGGTGCGCTTACGTACTATCTCCAAAAGTCCTTATCAAAGGCCAAATACAACGTGTCTTATTCGAGTCTCGTTGCACAGACAAGGAAATTTTTGAAGGCACAACGATTTGACCAAATGCCGCAGCTTGAATCCGTGAAGGCCAACTTTAACAAGAACTTTCTTAATGCAGTGGGTATTTGAAGGGGCAAGGGGCAGGGGTAAAGTAGCAAGGCTTGCAGGTTTTTCCCTTGACCCTTGCTACATACCCCTTGCCCCTTTTTTAAAACAATTTTTTGGAGGAAACAAAAATGGTGAAGGCAAAGAAGAAAATAAAAGGCAAGAAAACGACCGTGGCAAAACAGAGAGAGGAGAAATTAAGGGTTTCAAAGGGCACAAAGATCCATGCTTCTGACGTTGCAGGACAGATCTCAAACCAGCACGCCCTTACAAAAGTCAAGGCAAAGGGTATCGTTCTCGACATATTTACCATCATCGCTACCATCCTGCAGCAGGGTGGAAGTTTCTCACTGCCGGGATTTGGGTCCTTTAAACGGGTTAAGGTAAAGGCACGCACCATAAAATCCCCTCAGACTGGACAGAGCATCAGCGTTCCGGCACACAACAGGGTGAAATTCGTAAGCAGCAAGGGTCTGAAAGAGAGCATTAACTGAAGGAGGTGGAGGTTGATGCTGAGGCTGAGGTTAAGGGCTTCTTGACCTTAACCTTGACCTCGGCCTTAATCACAGCCATGAGAGCTGAAATTGATGTCTACTTTTTACCGGAAACGAACCTTGAAAAACTCGTAACGGGTTATCTCCTGAAGGCCCGGAAGAGTATTTATGTGGCCATGTACTCATTCACCCATCCCGACTTTTCAAGGGCTATGTACAAACGCTTTAAAAGGGGTGTTGATTGTAAGGTAGTCCTGGACAAGTTTACTTCAAACGGCATATCGGAATCAAGTGAACTGGTCGATTATGGTATTCCCGTAAAGATCAGTACAGGATGGGGCAAGATGCATCATAAGTTCTGCGTAATCGACTCAAAGTACGTCCTCTGTGGTTCGGCAAACTGGTCAAGCGTTGCAGACAAGCTAAATGCCGAAGATCTCCTGTGCATCTCGAACAAACAAATCGCAAAGGTATTTGAAAAAAGGTTTATTGATCTTTGGGAAAACCGATCCATTCCGTACACCAGTGATCTGAAACAGAACGTTGTGCTGGGTAAATTATTTGAGGACACCAGCGATGCCCCATACCTGAAAGATAATTCTGAAGATCTTTAAAGGATGCCGTAAATACGAAAAAAATAAAGTTTTTTGTGAAAGTATTTTTGGCAAAAAACGGGCTTTTTTATCCTGAATTGTGGCAAAAAACATCATGAGTAATGGTAATAACCATGAACATCCGATAACGCTTGGATTATCCCAGAATACAGAAATCAGGGAGTTACAACAAAAGGTACTCGAACTCCTGAAGATTATTAATAATCTAAAACAAAAAACAGAGCTTGCGTTACAAGACCTTCAATTTCAGATAAGAAACATGACAAAGGAATTAGAGAAGATGCAACAAAATCCCTGTTGTACAAAGGTGGAAGACATTACAAAGATAAACCTCTTCCTGGCAAAACTGGAAAATCTTGACCTGTCGGATAGTCTGGAAAAGATGTCAGAAAAGATTACCGATCTTGACCTGAAGATCAACACAAATCAGACAAGACTCACTACCCTATTTGCAGTCTTGTCTACGTTAATTGCCATAGCTGCCATTATTATACCGATATTTTTTAAGTGAAAGGAGGTAATGAACGCATACAAACCATGAGAACAAATGTACAGGAGAAACGTAGTTTACTGTAAATCTTTTAAACAGGGAAAGGAGGAACAATATGGAGAACGATAAGGAAAAAACCTTGTATCCGGGATTCGTTAAGGGATACGTATCTGATGCCAATACGGGGCACATATTGCCAGGGCTGTAGTAACTGCCGTAGGAACTAATGGTTCATATACAACAGATAACGATGGTGCATACTGGTTGCAACTGCTCGCAGGTACGTACACACTCCGTACAACCGCCAATGGCTATAAGAGTGTGGAAGCATCGGTAAGGATAAATGCCTTTGAGACCACAACAAAAAATTTTAATCTGTCTAAGGCTTAAGTTTTATGAAGAAGAGATACGCACAATCCCCAGATAGTAACCGAGAACGTGCATATCTCATACAGCCACAGGCCTGTGGTTTTTACAGCTTTCAGCCGTCAGCTATCAGCATTCAGCTAACGGCTGAATGCTTACAAATAAACGGAGATTAGTATGACAAAATCCTTTCAGAAAAATAGAGTATATCCCGAAATAGAACTCAATCTCATATTCGTTCACGGTGTATGGAGTAACGGCAACTCCTTTGATGAACTTGCAGAAAGGTTTTCGAGGGATGATAGACTTAAAGGGATAAGGACGAAGGTTTCTGTTATCAAATACGGAAGGCTATTGTTATCTGTTGGCCGTATTCCCTTTGTACGGACGTTGGTAAGTAATTACATTGCCTCCAGACTGGCAACCTGTACCTACAAGTATCCCAACGCAAAGACAATTGTTTTTGCGCATAGTTTTGGTACCTGGGCAACGGCTCAGGCAGTAAGGGATTTATTCGAGGAATTCAGATTACACATGGTAATCCTTGTAGGTTCCGTCGTACCGAGAAAATTTGATTGGAGTTGTTATGAACTGGACATTCATAATTTTGTGGGCAAACGTGATATCGTGGTATTGTCTTCAGCACTCTGGGGAACGGGATGGAGTGGCAGATTCGGTTTTAAACCGTCTGATGGAATGCAAATGCCTGGAAACGTAACGCAACATTACATGTGTTGGGATCACAACGATTATCCAAAGGGGTACGATGATTACGTCAGGATAATACATGAATTTGTCGCCAAAGATCAGTTCTTAAATGTGCAGAACCAACATAGCGGTTATCATCTGACCATGCAGGAAAATAGGAATTGATTTTAAATTTGTACAACCTCTTCAAGTGATAACGTCCTGGCAGCATAAAGAAGTGCAGCCTTGATATCTTCTTTCTTAAGAAAAGGATATTCTTTTAAAATCTCATCCTCCGTCTTACCGTAAGCAAGCTTCTCTAAGATTATTTCTACCGTTAATCGAGTTCCCTTTATTACCGGTTTGCCGAACATTATTTGGGGATTTCTCTCGATCCTATTTAATAATTTTTCATCCATTTGGATACATCCGCAAGAAACTTCAAAGGATTTTCCTAAAAAGTTTTCATTTTAGTTACTGCACATCATATATACGTATTTTCAATAGATTAATGATAACATATCAAATTATCAAGTAATTTGAGAAAATTATGGATAAAACGTAATTAACGAAAAAGGACAGAACATTTTATTTATCCCACCCGCAGCATACCCAAGGGGCATCCCCACCCGAAGCAACTGCAAGGAGTTAAGCACCCCTATTGACAAGTCATGTCGATCATGTATGGAAACAAAAGACAAAAGAAGGAACGACCTATTTAGGAACACATAGCATTAATTCCCCATAGTCATCCACAAAAAACAAAACTAATTGAATGCTTGAACGCAACCAGCCGCCGGCTTAAATCATCAGTTATCCAAATTGCCATTTTTCAGTTATCTCTGAGCCACCGGCCGGCGGTTAGTGTGCTCTTTTGTTGTTAATGGAAAAGGTATCGCACACGGCTACAAGTTGCGTATGCGCCCGTGCCCCGGGGACGGGGCATTCCAGATTTTTGGGTTATTCTAAGCGTTCTGCCAGCCACGCACCATGTAGTCTCACCTTCGTATTATCCTACGCTTATTTTTGTTTCAAACACAATGCATCTTTCCGAAGCAACTGCAAGGAGCTAACCCAGGGCCCGTGGCTGGCTGGGAAGGAGGACACCCTTCCCAGACCCTTCCCGTATGCCATCAAGTTGGCATCTGGGCACACAATAGTAAAGAAATATGGAAAAATCATTATTTGACGGTGCGCTATGGAATTAAGGGGAAGGCATTCCCCCTTAAAACCCCCTTCCTACTAAGCAAGGAGCTTCCCAAGCCACACTAAGGTATGCTCAGGCCGCATAGGCCAACACACCTTCTCAATTATACACGTGAAACGGGCTGCAAGGCTTGAAAAATCATTATTATCAGCAGCCCGCCCTTAGGGTTTTGGAATGCCAGAAAAAAATGAAAAATATTTTCAGAGGTACAAACATTATTTCATAGAAAGTGCGGCGTTTCTTCCGCCCTCAAGGAACGATCGTTATTTTATAGAAGGGACGAAAAAACGCCGCACTTTCGAAAATATTTTTCATTTTCAAGCCTCCGGTTTCTTGCATTCCAAAATTTCACGTGTCTTCCTGTTTAGTGTGTTTTTTATTTTTATTTTAAAAGGAGGTTTTTATGAGAGTAGTGAATATAAAGAATGAAAAATATGATGTTTATATTGGGAGAGGAAGTATTTGGGGTAATAAGTTTAGGATTGGTGTTGATGGAAATAGAAAAGAGGTGATTAGAAGATATTTTGATTTGATGATGGAGAGGTTAAGGGGGAGTGAGAAAGATTTTTGGATTAGTGAGTTAAAGAAGTTGGAAGGAAAAAGTTTGGGGTGTTTCTGTAAACCTGAGAGTTGTCATGGAGATGTTTTGGTATGGTTGTTTGAATTTTTGAAGAGAAAGGGGGTATGAAACTATGAAGATTCTGGTCTGTGGTTCAAGAAAATGCAGTTTGAATATGAAGTTAAAAACAAAAGAGGTAGTAAGGTGGATAGCGAATAATGGCCATAGTCTTATTGTAGGAGATGCAGAGGGTGTTGATAGGATCGCCCTTACGGAGATGGCACTTCTCAACGAGGCAAGGAGGTCTGTGGTCTATGGCGCTCATGGCCAGCTAAGGTTCTCAGTTCCTTACGGCAAAAAGGTCATCCTCCACGAAAGCTATCTCCATCGGGATAGGGTCATGGTGAGGGAGGCTGATCTGGTGATTGCCATATGGAATGGCGTGAGCAGAGGTACAGAATATACGTTTTCCTATGCACGAAAGTGCGGGAAAAAGGTTATCGTTCGTAGATTTTAGCGGTCAGCTTTCAGCAGTTAGTCTTCAGTCGTTAGCTGACGGCTGATAGCTGAGTGCTGACAGCTATATATGAGTAATATTTTAACCGTAATTATTTTATTTATCTTTTATTCATTCCTATTTTCAAGAAAGGAGCAAAACATGTTTATCCGTGAAGTAGAAAACGATTATACGTTTCAGGAAGCAGAATCACTCGAATGGATGGAACTCAGGGAATTGCAGGACAAAATTAATGATGGTTATCCGGAGATAGAGGAAATAGAAAGGTATAACGAACTGGTAAGAATGTTAGATCCAGACAGAGAACTTATCCTTCCTAACCTTGAACAGGAAAGCCCATCAGAAGATTTCCAGACAAAAGCTTATCACATGGATCGTCACGAAGATGACAGGCTTTTACAGCTTAAATACGATGGGGTCGAGAAGAATGAACCATACATTGTCCTGGGTAAGTCCATCTCTTTTGCAACGCCAAATTTTAAGTGGATCCGCTCACCATCTCCGTTTATTAAAATGAATAAAGAATACAATGCAACCATATACAGATATTGTCACCAGTCAATCGATGATCACAATTGGGCAAAAATCTCAGGTTTCACCAAAAAGTGCTTAAGAAACCACCTTCAGGTATGGCTGGAAATCCCGGAGTTTATGAATGAAAAAGGCATTCCATCACTGGCAAAATATCTTACGTGTTTTGTATTTGGTGAAATCGTTACCGAATATAGAGAAAAGGTCATTAGTACTTTCCCTCAGTATTTTAGCCGCACGAGAAGTGAATAAACAAGAGCCTTCAGGTATGGATGGTAGCCATATCTGAGGGCTTTTTTCAGACCGTTGGGCATCATTGCTGAGGCTAAACAAGGTTGCGGCACGATCGCAATAATGCCCATTGTGCTAGCCCCAGCGATACAGGTAAGAAGGCTAAACTGGAAGCAGCATAAAACATATATCGGCAGATGAAAGTGCAAAAATTTCATTGTCTTTTATGCGGACACTCTTGTGCAATGAAACTTTTGCACGTTCATCTGCACAAGGCACTCTTAACTTTTGCGTACGCAAAACGACTTAGGTATCAGAATGCTTTTTTATTCCCAAAGACATTTATCCCACCCGCAGCATACCCAAGGGGCATCCTCACCCGAAGCAACTGCAAGGAGCTAAGCACCCTTATTGACATGGTATGCCAACCGTGTGTGAAAATTGAAGGCTAAAAGAATGATTTGAAAGGCTAATTTTGCTTTTGGGTAAATCTACTGAGAAACAAGGCATGAGTTATTTTTTGTCCATGCTTTTTATCTTTTTTCTTATTTCTTTTATCTTTTAAGAAAGGAAGGTGGACAATGTCGTTCGTAATTAATTTGCCAAAGACCGTAGCAACCTTAGTAAGTGAAGGAGTACATAAGGCAGTCATTACAAAAACCATCGAGAGGACTTCCAGATTTGGAGAACCCCTTGTAAGCTGTGCATTTGAAACGGAAGAAGGCATCGTATGGCATAACATCGTATTTGCCCTGCCGGACGAACAAAACGTTGAAAAGAAGGAATTCATGGATAACCGGAACTCCCAGTTTTTGTCATACCTGGGTCTAAAATCTACAGGGAAAATCAAGGTAAATCCCGGCAAGGACTGGATTGGCAAAGAAATAGGAATAAAGGTAGAACACGAAGAATATGAAGGAATCATAAGGACGAGGGTAAAGTATTTCCTCGATCCCAAGATAATCAATAAGCGCGCCCTCTATCCAAACCGTGGACATTCTCTCACCACTGACCAGAAGAAAGAAATAACCACTGAGGAAATAGAGAAAATCGAGGAAGCGATTAACATTTAGGGTTTGTTGTGTTTGTCGGGTTATTTGGGTTTATAGAGTTTAGTACGAGAAAATCAATTAACCCAAATAACCCTGATAAACCGTGACAGGAGAGGAAAAACGTATGGAACTAAACGAAGAAGAAATAGAAACGCTCAAATTAATGAAGCAAGAACAATTAAACAAACTGCACATTTATAAACGTAGAGACGTCCCCGATGGGGCGTCTCCTATGGAAACACAACAAATCTTGAAGAACTTAAAAACCATTAACCATATCTTGGACATGCACGTAAACATTAAGGCGTGCAATTGAACCTTATTGCTTGTCTGTGTGTATGACGGTGAGGCACAGAAGAAAGGAAATTAACATGACTCCAAACGTAGAAGAATTCTTTTACCTGCAAAACCAGATCATAGAACTCAGAAACAAGGTAAATCAAATCGAATCGGACATCATGGAAATTATCGATAAGAAATTAGGCCATGAAAATAAACCAATCAATGAACCTGTACTTAAAGAAACCGAAACACCAACTAAGAAACAAGACAACTTAAACGACTGTATCATGGACATCGCAAGATGTCATACCTTTTTAAAATAGCCATTTTAGAGGAGATTGAACGATAAGGCTAGTAAGGGGGCAAGATCAACAATGCTTGCAGAAATTGTAAGCGATAGACGATAGACGAGGGATGAGGGACGAAAGACGTCCCTCGTCTATCGGTAGACCCTTGCTACTTGACCCTACTCGCTTTCTTAAAGTATAGCTGAGTGTATTTTTTCCCATGCTTATTTTCTTTATTTCAATAATTTTAGGGAAAGGGGTAAAAGATGGGATACAGTAAATATGCATGGATAGGAAACAGGATTTCAGAAGAAGACATGGCACGGCTCTACAAGATAAAGACGGAGACGAAAAAGCCTATTACAAAGATAGTAGCTGAAGCCGTCAAATTGTACATAGATAGCCTTCAGCAAACAGCTATCAGCAGCCAGCATTTATCTGATAGCTGAAGGCTGATCGCTGAATGCTTACAAAAGAAAGGAAAAAACATGTTTGAAATCAAATTAGAAGTACCACCACAGCCAGTAGCAATCGCAGGGATAACATGTCCATCGTTTACTGATGATGAAGTATCGTACAAAATCTACATCAAGGATGAACGCATCCAGTGTACCTGCAAATCGTTTCATCTGTATCACAGGAAAAGAAACACCTATTGCAAGCACATAAAATTACTGGCAAGTCACATTCTCACTCAAGATGGTGAATAGTTGGTACAAAAAAGCACTCTCATTTTCAATTATAAACCCTTAATATAGCTGATAGCCAATAAATCAAGAAAGGAGTTAAACATGTTCAAAAAAGCACAAAAATCACTGAGCAAGGCAAGAATCTGCATTGCAGGTCCTGCAGGGTCCGGTAAGACCTATTCTGCATTACTCATTGCATCAGGCCTTGGTAACAAGATAGCCATGATCGACACGGAGCATGGTTCAGGCGCACTCTATTCCGACATGCTCGACTACGATATCCTTGAACTACACCCACCCTTTGAACCAAAGAAGTATATAGAAGGTATCAGGGAGGCAGAAAATACCGGGTATGATATCATCATAATCGATTCACTCTCACACGCCTGGGCAGGCGAGGGAGGATTATTGGACATGAAGGAAAAGGTCGTACAATCGGGCAAGGGTAACGACTGGACTGCATGGAGACACGTAACGCCTCACCATAACAAACTTGTAGAGGCAATACTCCAGTCCAGATGCCACGTTATAGCAACCTCAAGGTCGAAGATGAAATACGCAGCGGAAGAAGAAAACGGAAAGATCAAACGCATCAGGAAGATTGGGCTTGATCCCGTACTGCGTGAAGGGATGGAATACGAATTTACCATCGTATTTGACATGTCCAGCGAACACGTTGCCTCGTCTACAAAGGACAGAACGTCATTATTTGACGGCCAATTCTTCAAACCAGACAGGGCAACAGGACAAAAGATACTAATGTGGCTGAACCATACTTCACCTCACAAGCCCGTGATGAACAATAACGAAGCGCATGCATCAGTCAAATCTGAAGTACCCGTGCAGAACAAACTCGTCATAGATGGTAATCAGGAAGTGGAAACACGGGAAAGTGAAGAAAAAAAGACGTTCAGGAAGAAAAAACTACCAGGGTATAATTCGAATTTCCTGAAGATCATCGAAGAGGTAAAAGGACTCGTTGATCCTGAAACATTCCGTAACGTCTGCCAACCATATGAACCCATTAAGGAGCTTTTTGACAGGGAAAGGCAAATAGAGCTGTACAAAAAGCTTAAGGAGGCAGCCGTACTGCAATCTGTGTGACAACGTTCTTACGAGGCGAGGCCGCAGGCAGATAAGAAGAGATTATGAGCTGTCAGCTTACTGTTGATGGGTGAATGGGTAGATGGGTTGATGAGTGAAATACTCATTTACTCGTTCACCCACTATTGGCAATTGGGCAGAAGCTGAAGGCTGATCGCTGATAGCTTATTTCTAAAACTTAGCTCATATGTTATGATAAACCGAACGTAAAGTATTTAAAGGATGGGAATGTAAATGCCAACGAAAATTGAATGGTGCGATGAAACGATCAATCCCCAGGGCTGGGGTTGTTTTGGTCCTACTGGGACGAAAGACAACCCAAATCCTTGCCCTTATTGTTATGCAAGAAAACTCGCTTCACGGGAATTAAGGAATTGCCCCGATTGTAACAGGTTCATTCCCCACTGGCACCCTGAACAACTTGTTAAACCGCTAAAATGGAAAACGCCAAAGGCCATTTTTGTCCAAAGCATGGGTGATTTATGGCATCCTTCAACGCCAGACAATCAAATAAGAGAGGTACTATCAATGATACAAAAATGTCCACATCATACATTTTTGTTCCTGACAAAGCATCCTCATAGGTACTATGCATTTGAACCATTCCCTGAAAACTGCTGGATAGGTGCAAGCACTGATACGGCAAACCACGCCGCTACGTTTACCGACGTACTATTTACGGTAAACAGTTCTCACAAATTCATATCGGCAGAACCACTCCTGGAAGATATAGCAAAGAACGTTGATTACGATGCCATCAATTGGATTATCCTTGGTTCTCTCAATCGACATGGCAGCCCTGTTCCACCGGAGAAAGGCGGTACGTGCAAGGAATGGGTTGTTTCCATTATAGAGCATGCAGACAAATACAAAATTCCCGTATTTATCAAAGATGCCTTATATCGGTTATACCCGGATTTGCCAAAGAGAAGGGATTTGCCGTATAAGGCTAACGGATGACACTGTATTTTGAAAGAAGGAGAAAAAACCATGCATAATTACCATTTCCCTGAAAAAGAACCTGCAAAATACAGCCTTATCGAACTAGGTTTTTACACCGTACAAATTGAAAATACGGAAGAACGACAAACCCAAAGGGGCGCCCGGATGATTACCATCATGTACAGGATATTGAACAAAATTGAGTCCGGCAGATTCAAAAGACATCCAAACAATCACCTGTTGCACAACATCGTCTTTCCTTTACCGGATGACGAACCAGACAAGGCAGCTTTCATGCTCGATAGAATCGCAACATTCTTAAAACTGATCGGTGAACCATATAAGGGAAAGATCACCATAAACCCATCGAACTGGTATGGAAAAGAACTGGCGGTTAAGGTTAAACATCAGGAATGGAACGGCGAGGTGCAGCATCAGTACACTACGTTCTAACGGTAGAAAAAGCCCTGGAGATAACCTCGCAACAAACAAGTAAAGATATGATGCCATGTGTCCCTTCAAGCCATAGCACCGATCGTGAACGTGAAGATGATATCAATAGTGAAGATATTCCATTTTGAGAGGATAAAAGATTTACTCCGTTCATGAAAAGCCTTTTGATGAATAAAATAGATAACTTATGAACATTAGCAATCCTCTTACTTCAGTATCTTTCTTGAGTACTGCATTGCACTCTTGTCCATAATGCAGTTGACAAAGGTTAACATTCTGGTTAACATAATCTTGTGAATAAAACTGTTATTTTTTACAAAACTATCGATGGTAAATGTCCAATAAAAGACTTTCTTGATTCCTTGCCTGGAAAAGTTGTACAGAAAATAACATGGGTGCTTAGTTTATTGGAAGATTTTGATATCATACCATCTTCGTATTTCAAGAAACTAACAGGTACTGAAGAAATATGGGAGTGCAGAATAAAATTTGGTTCAAGTGCCTACCGCATATTATGTTTCTTTGCTGACAATTCGGTCGTTGTGCTGACGCACGGATTTATGAAAAAGAGCCAAAGAACACCAAAACAAGAAATAGAAAAGGCTGAGGCTTATAGGAGGGATTATTTGAAAAGAAAGGCAAAAC
>CAZPUD010000112.1:0-11904 GCA_964589115.1 uncultured candidatus Brocadiaceae bacterium
GTACACTGTCAACATTATTTGTAACGGTATGTGAATAACCAAAAGAGGTATAGCACGTCATTGCGAGGATCTTTTCCGAAGCAATCTCCTAGAGTTTGGAGTTTAGAGTTTGAACTCTAAACTCCAAACTCTAAACTAGAAACTAGAAACTCTAAATAAGGGACTTGCTTCGGGGAAAAACACCCTCGCAATGACAGATACTATATAATCTATTATTAACAATTATGTTGACAGTGTATTAGTTGAGTTTCCTATACTACCATATTAGCAAAACGTCTACCTGTATTTATTTGTATACAGGCATATGAAAGATGCAAAATGTTTCTATTTAATCATGAATATTGAACCAACGCCAGGATAAATGGCTGCACAGTTGAATGGCTAAACGGCTATTAACCATTCAACCATACAACATATAACTATTTAACTATTTTCTAGCCTTTGGCAACTGTAGTCATCTGGGACTGCGATACATTTTCATCTTTTATTTTCTGTTGAGAGACCTCTTTCGCAGTGGCAACCCTTATCATCGAAAGTACCATATTAATAAATATAAAAGTCCATGCAGTGTATGCAGCATAGATGAAATATTTTGAGATATTAGCAACAAATGAGATCTGGATTGCTTGAGAAAGCCTGTATGTACAAGCGGTATACATACCTAAAGGGAACACCATACCCCAATAGAGTGGAGAATATTTAAACTGTGTTTTATTAAAAACATATTTCCATATCCCGATGATCACCAAAAAAGGTATCCACCAGGTACCGAAAGACCAGAAAAACAATGTGAGTCCCTTTGTGAAACCCAGGAAATCGGTATAGGGCGCTCCAACTTTCGGAATGCTTATACATAAAGCCGACCCAGCTAAAGTTGTGATAGCAAGCGCACCCATATTAATCCAGTAAGGAGGTACCAGCGCATCAGGAGATATTTTGAAGAATACCAGCCGATACATTATAAGAGTAATTAGCACCATATAAAGGAAAGAGCCGATCATCCACCATACAAAAGAAGAAAACATAACAAAATCAGCATTACTGCTATACTGCGGCACCAGTATTGCGCCGAGAACAGCCACAGACTGCGTTCCTACAGTAGCTATCAGCCATCCTCCATGCATTACCAGTTCAATCCTCTGTTCACATTTAATAAAAAGGATGTTAAATGTGGATAGTGAGACAATTACCCACAAGAATATGCCGAAATACCAGAATACCTTTGCAACTTCCGGATGGTTTACCACGGTAACGAACTGCGAGCCGAGTACGTTTGTGGCTGCAACGATAGTAAAAAAGACCAGGCTTAATTTAGGATTGGAAAGGTCGCTGTATAAATTAGACCAGAACATTTTTACCCGAAGCAATTGTAATGATAAAATAACTGCATACGCAAAAATGTTTAAGTAAAAAAGCCCGTATGCGATGCTTTTAAAACCAAGAAGGCTTGATGCAATTGAAACAATTCCGGTAGACATCACCATAGCGAAATAGGCGGGATGGAACGTCTTTATTGTATTCCTAATAACACTCATCTGTAAATCACTCTCCTTTTGAAGAAATTACCATATGTACACGCCCTCCATTAAGATGCATTATACGTAATTTTTATTAGCTTACAAGTTGTATTCCAATTATAAAAATTTCATGATATTTAATTTCTTGACATAAACCTCTAAATTTATTACCCTTATAGAATAAGCAATTTTTCATCATACCAGGCCAAATACATCACACATTTCAGAAATGATATATTAATTTCAAAATAAAAGGCCCTAATTCTTAGATTGGAGGTAAAATGGAGGAAAAAACAATTATCACTAAAGATATGATCATCAATGATGTAATTAAAAAATATCCAAAGACAATTACTGTTTTTAGTAACTTTAAAGTAGATTCCTGTTGTGGGGGCGGTGCCAGTATTGAAAAGACGGCAGGGATGAGCGGGGTAGATATAGATTCTTTAATGAAGGCGTTAAACAAAGTCGCATCGGAAAGTGGCAAATAAATTTACTATACGATTAAATTAAGCTTTCTATGGTTGGGGGTTGTCCAAAAAGTTTTATGAATGTACCACATGTGGGGGCTGAAAATCTTCAGCCCCTACCTTTTGTATGGTTTGTGGGCTTTTTGGACAACCCCCATTTGTTTGGCATTAGCCGTTTTGGTTTACTCCAGGTATATGAAACATGCTAAACGTTTCGGTTCAATCGTGGACGATTGAACCAACTCTGAAATTTTGAAATTCCTTTGCATTTTAAATTAGGCCTTACAGCAACTTTATTTGTGACCACGCAGGGGCAGGTTTAAAACCTGCCCCTGCAACAAACATTGAAATTCCTTAACGTATATTTATTTCCACAAACTCCTGTCCAGGTTTCTATACTGTATCGCCTCCGATATATGCTCTGATTTTATAATTTCGCTTTTGTCCAGATCCGCAATAGTACGTGCTACTTTAAGAATCTTACCATATCCACGGGCAGAAATCCCCAATTCCGTCATCGCCTGAAGGAGCAGGGTTTCAGCCTCATCTTTCACGATGCAATATTTCTTGATCTGCCGGGGTGACATCTGCGCATTCACGGTAATTGAAGAACCCCTGTAACGTTCCTCCTGTATGCTGCGTGCAGCTACCACTCTCCTTCTGATATCGTCAGATGATTGTACATCTTTTTCTATCATAAGTTCACTGTAGTGCACTGCAGGTACTTCAATTTGTATATCCATACGGTCTAATAATGGCCCGGAAATCTTTGACATGTAACTTTGAATCTGATGTGGTGTACACCGGCATTTCTTGGATCTATCAGTAAAGAAGCCGCACGGGCAGGGATTAAGAGAACAGACAAGAATAAGTCTCGAAGGGTACGACACGGTATTCATTGCACGTGAGATCGTTACGCTGCCCGTTTCAAGCGGCTGCCGGAGCACCTCCAATGTTCTCCGCTCAAATTCAGGAAGCTCGTCAAGAAATAGTACACCATTATGTGCAAGACTTACCTCACCCGGCCTTGGAAATGAACCTCCGCCAATTAACCCTGCAGTACTTATGGTATGATGCGGCGCACGGAATGGCCTCATGGTAATCAGCGAACCCCCCGGACTTAGCAGTCCCACAACACTGTAAATTTTTGTGGTCTCTAAGGCCTCTTCCAGAGAAAGGGAGGGCATAATGGTAGGAATACGCTGAGCAAGCATGGTTTTCCCGGAACCCGGGGGTCCTACCATAATTATATTGTGATTCCCGGCGACTGCGATTGTCAGCGCCCTTTTAGCGTGCTCCTGACCTTTTACATCGGCATAATCTACATCATACCCTGTAGACCCTGCAAATACTTCATGCAAATTAACCTTATGTGGTATGGATGGAATAGATCCTGTCAAGATACCTACTGTATCAGCGAGTGTTTCCACAGGAATTACATCAATTCCGTCAATTATAGCGGCCTCGGATGTATTCTCACCGGGTACGAGAAATTTTTTAATACCCGCTTCTTTACACTTGAGAGCCATCGACAGACAGCCCTTAACCGGACGCACTTTGCCATCTAATGACAATTCACCAACAATAGCATAATCTTGTATATCCGTGACCTCGATTTGGCCCGTTGCTATAAGGACCCCGATTGCTATCGGCAATTCAAAAACAGGGCCTTCCTTCTTCCGGTCTGCAGGCGCAAGATTTATTGTTAACGGATTATGGGGAAACCGGTAACCGCTGTTGTTTACTGCCGCCTTGACCCTGTCACGGCTCTCCTTAACTGCCGTATCGGGTAATCCTACAACCACAATATACGGCATATCACCTGTAGCGATGTAGACCTCAACATCAAGGAGATATGCGTCTATTCCAAAAACAGCAGCACTCGTGATTTTTGCCAGCATACTAAATTATTGTTTCCTTAAATTAGGTTGGGTTTTTAAAAGACAAAACCCAACGGCATTTCTTTCTACCCACCCCTAAATCCCCTTCCGAGAGGGGACTTCTTGATTCCCCTCTTGAGAGGGGCTAGGGGTGTGTTAAGGGTATAATGACAAACTTTGAAATTCCTAAACATTAAATTAGGCTGCCCTTTGGCAGCGACTAAGGTTGGTTCAATCTTGTAGATTAAACCATTAGTTTAGCATAGGCCTGTACGTTTTGGTTTATTCCGGGCATATGAAACATGCTAAACGTTTCGGTTCAATCGTGGACGATTGAACCAACTCGGAAACTTTGAATTTCCTGTCCGATGAACTTATAATACTCCACATCATAGGCAATTCTCCGTTCATTTCAATGTTATTTTTGTGATTAAAAAATAAAATGTCGTCTATTACGAATATTTATTGCTATTTCCAAATTATTGACTTGCCTTCTATGAACTGATAGACTTCATGGAAAAAATTATGAGTATAAAAGATAAAACACCATTTCAATCGTATGAAGAAGCACAATCCTTTCTCTACAAGGCTATTGATTATGAGAAACTGATTAGCTACCAGTATAACACATCAACATTCAGCCTGGACAGGATGATACATATGCTTGAGCATGTAGGAAATCCACACAGAGAATTCCGGAGTGTTCATATAACAGGCACAAAAGGAAAAGGGTCTACATCAATTATGATCTCGGCTGTTTTGGAACGTGCAGGCCTCAAGACCGGACTCTTCACCTCTCCACATCTCATTGACCTAAAAGAGCGAATCCGGATAAACCACCAAAACATATCGGAACGCGATTTTACAGATGCCTTAAGCAGCCTTCAATCATACATCCAATATCTACGTGATACGAACCCACCTGCATCTCCCACTTTTTTTGAAATACTCACCGCAGCAGCTATGCTCTATTTCAGGAAAAGAGGTGTAGATATGGCAGTTCTGGAGGTAGGACTCGGGGGGCGTCTCGATTCTACTAATGTTGTTATACCTCTGGTATCTGTTATTACTAATGTAGGCCTTGACCATACGGCTATTCTGGGAAATACCATCTCACGTATTGCTTACGAAAAAGCAGGGATTATTAAGGAAGGAGTCCCTGTTATTTCTGCCGCAGAAGCACCTGAAGCCCTATCTGTACTGGAGAAGACGTGCAAGGAGAAAAATGCCAGAATGTATCTCCTGGGAAGGGATATTTTTATTGAAAATGTACGCTGCGTTAATGGAGGTCAAATTGCTTATTGTAACCATAGTAAAATCAAAACTATCAAAAATAAAACAATGGGATTACTATGTACAATAAAAACTTGGCGGCATACATACAACGATATCTTCCTGCCGCTTGTTGGCGCTCACCAGGCTAAAAATTGCGCTGCAGCGATAGGTGCGATTGAAATACTGAAAGAACAGGGAAATATTTCAATTAAAGACGAAATAATTCGGGATGCCCTTGCCCGGGTATATTGCCCTGCACGGATTGAGGTTGTTGCAAGGAACCCGCTTATTATTTTAGATTTTGCACATACAGTCGATTCCATGCAGTTTCTGAAAAAAGGCTTATTGGAAAATCTCAAATTCCGTAAATTGATCCTGGTTTTAGGACTTGCACAGGATAAGGACCTGGACAATATTTTAAAGGAAATCGCTCCGGTTGGTGATTTAATTATTGTAACGAAAAGTAAAAATCCCCGTGCCGCAGCGCCAGAAGATTTATGCCAAAGGATAGAAAGACTTTGTGGAAAACAAGCTAAGATGATGGATAATACTCAAGATGCAGTAATAGGTGCCATACAAATGGCTTCTAAGGAAGATTTGATCTGTATCACCGGCTCGGCCTATATAGCTGGAGAGGCAAAACAGACACTGGACTCAAGCCGTGTTAAAGAGGGCAAGTTTTAGCAAAGTTCTTCTTCGTGTTCTTCGTACTACTATCCATCAACTTCTTGTTTTTTATGCTCGTTTTTTTAAACACATAGCCATAAGGCATTGATTAGATGGGGCTTACGTAAAGTTTGGGGCATTGAGTTTTTTGTCATTTGAAATTGTTTCGTATTTCGATATTCGTATTTCGAATTTAGTTGCTGCCAAAGGCTGCGCTAGGCCCTTCTTGGTTAAAATACTTTTGGTTATGGCTACGTCACGTGTGATTATACAGCCGGCCTTGGATATAGCCTGGCTTGCTGGACAATCTCAGGAACGGCCTCTTCCCATTCAACTGCCATGATATGCACACCGGCTATGCCTTTTATTTCTCTAACCTGTTCTATAATCTCCAGGCATATCCTGATACCCTCTTCTTTGCCCTTCTTAGCGGCAGAGGCGGCTGTCATACGGTTCATTACCTCATCGGGCACATCCATACCCGGTACGTTATGTTTCATATGCTTGGCCATGCCAGCGGATTTGAGGGGTGCCACACCGGCAAGAATAAATACTCTTTCGTGAAGGCCCATATCGGTGACCATTTTCATCCATTCCTTAAACTTTTCGACATTATAAATGATCTGCGTTTGAATGAAATCAGCACCTGCGGCAACTTTCTTGGCAAGCCTTATAGCCCGGAATTTGAATGGATCAGCGAAGGGATTTTCGGCTGCGCCGATAAAAAACTTCGGCTCAGCAGCCTTTAATTCCTGGCCAGATTGAAATTTTTTATCATCCCGAAGTGTCTTTACTATCTGAATAAGTTGCACCGAATCTATATCAAAGACACCCTTGGCCATCGGGTGGTCTCCAAATTTCTGATGATCACCGGTCAGGCACAACAGGTTTTTTAAACCTAAGGCGGCAGCACCCAGCAGGTCACTTTGTATGGCAATACGATTTCTATCGCGGCAGGTCATCTGTATGATGGGTTCTAATCCTGCATCCATCACAATGCGACCTGAGGCGATGCTGGACATACGCACTACAGCAGTCTGACAATCGGTAATATTGAAGGCATCTCCATAGCCTTTCAATATCCCGGCTTTTTTTTCTACTACCGAACGATCGGCACCCCGGGGAGGACCAAGCTCTGCCGTAACGGCAAATTGACCGCTTCTAAGTAGTTTTTCCAAGTTACTACCTGATTTTATATCATTCATCCTTGCTAATCCTGCTTACATTAAAAGAAAAGCTTCGATATCTACAAAATTTGCGGTATGCGAAGGTCTAAATTCGAATATCGAAATACGAAACAAATCCTAAATTCTAATGTCTTAATTACCAAAATATAAAGTAACCACAACCAAAAGATTTTAACCACAAAGGTCACGAAGGACACTAAGAAAGACATAATTAAAAGATTTGTTGTAGCTGTTCAGCTCACCGCAAAGGCGCAAAGGACGCAAAGGAAAAACCTAAAAAAGAGAACTTTTACAGAAGAGGTGTCTTCAATAAAAAATCACAAAGGTTTTTCAGAAATGTAGGGTGGACAACGCTCTCCATACTTTCTAAAAATAATACCTTTGCGCTCTTTGCGCCTTTGCGGTGAACTTTTACTATTTTTTATAATTTTTCAGGGTTGGTTCAATCGTCCACGATTGAACCGAAACGTTTTGACTCGTTTACCTGTGCCGTGCACCAATCAAAAGCCATATATCAATTCCAAAATTCCAAACGTGTGGTTCAATCTACAAGATTGAACCAACCGCGGTTTTTGTCATTGAGATTTTGTATTTTCGAATTTGTTTCGGATTTCGTGCTTAGTATTTCGTATTTCCCGACTATAAAAACAGGGTGTTACTTATTGCTTCTTCATCACCAGGTGTTCAAGTACCATCTTTCTCGGATGGTTTTCCGCACCGGTTGTCCAGTCCTTAGGAGGGACAATAGTCTGCATGGTGGCCAAAAGTTGTTGAGTATCTAACTGATCATATATCTGGTTCCATACACAAGGGGTTTCCTGTGATACTTCACACCTTCCATTTTGAGAACCACCGCAAGGGCCGTTCATGAGGCTTTTCGCACACCTGCTTACCGGACATAGCCCGCCCGTTGTTGCCAGAATACAGTTGCCGCATCCGGAGCAGCGCTCCCAAAAAATCCCCTGCTCGATAGGCCCGCCCATAAAAGTGGTATTCACACCCGGGAATATCCTTTTTTCAGGAAATCTTTCGGCCATGTACTGTACGCCTACACCGCATGCAATGGAGAGAACGGCATCACAGTCATTAATAGCTTCCTTGAGGTCATCAATAAATTCCCATTCACACTGCCGAAGGGTTGAGTCCTCTTTAACCTCGATCTGCCTGCCTTCTAATTTAGCAGAAAGCCGGAGTTGAGCAGCAAGTTCCGCAACCTGTTTCTCACCACCTGTATGGCATATCGTTACGCACGAACCACATCCCAGTACACAGATCTTTTGAAAACCGGAAAGCATCTGCTTAATTTCCAGAAACGGTTTTGATGCAGCTACAATCATGAAAGTTGCCTCTTTAGTTAAAATTTACCACAGACGGTCTCTTAGTATCAATAAATATCGTCATGCGTACCTATTTCCATCAAGAAAATATCATCTTCTTGCTGTTTTTCATTTTTAACGAAACTAAAAATAATACGTAAATCGTATCCCACACTGCATGCCCATAAACCAGCTAGCTTTCCTTTAAGTTTATGTGTCTCAAGTTGCAAAGCAAAAGGGTCTTTTACTAAAAATTTTAAAGTGTCTTCTATGTCTTGCCGTAAATTTGGCTGTTTTCGTATTAACTTCTTAAATGCCCTAATAAATGTGTTGCTCCATATGAGCGTTCTCACTTAGAAATCTCGCGCATAAGATCATCTACTGTACCTTTTTTAAAATTACCACGCGCGTATTCCTCTTTGGCCTCATTAATGCTTTTGACAAGTCTGTCCCTTCGCTCTTCTATCAGACGATTTTTGACAATCTCGATAAGCGATTCCCTTTGTTCTTCAGGTAAAGACTCAACGATCTCAAGTACATCATTGAAATTAATATTTTTCATTGTAATTGGCCATCTGTTAAATATGGTATTTGCCTCTACATTAAATTTCTTAACTCTTCAATCATCTTGAAAGCAATATCAATCGTCTCTTTCCCATCCTGTGATGAGACAAAATGTGTTTGAAATCGTTTCGTATCCATTCCCAATCCATGAAGGAGTTGTATTGTATATTTCGCACGTCTTTCAATCCATTCATGTTCTTTACAAAAATGGCAGGTATCCTCTTTGCATGCCGTTACCAATACCCCGTCAGCACCTAACTCAAAGGCATTAATATACAGCGAAGGATCAACCTTGCCTAATCCTAATACGCCTACCCGTCTCACGTGCAAATATAGTGAATCGTTTACCTGATCAACTTTATCCCCATTATATGCACCGTACTGGCAATAAAAATTAACAACAAGTGGTTTTACACCCCGGATGAATTTATCTTGAAAGACTGCTTTAAGGGTGTCTTTACCACGATCTTCAAAAGGGGTTTTAAAGCTAATGGCCTTTGCAGGACATTCTACAATGCACAGACCGCAGGACTGGCAATCCCCGTCAATATAAGCTGTAGTTTCTCCTCTTTTGATTTTCGGTACATCGAAGGGACATACCCTCACACAGGTAAGGCACCCCACACAAAGGTTATCATCTACAAAGGCGCCTGCACCGCAGTTCATACACCGCTGCGCCTCTTTCACGGCTATATTGAGCGGAAATCCCAGCTCCACCTCATCGAAATTGTCCAATCTTTTCTCCGACTGCATAGTTGGCATCTCTTGTTTTGGTTCCTTTTTGATAAGGGGAATCCTGGATGAAGCGATATCAGGTACGGCGGTCTTCTCGTTCCATTTTTCATCTTTTAATGCGGCATTTCTCAGTGCATTGTGGATGGCGATTGCTGCTTTCTTCCCCTGGGCCATACATTCGGTCATAGTGCCCCGGCCCAATACGATATCACCGCCTGCATAGACGTTATGAACAGAAGTGCTAAAGGTACCAGGGTTAACAATAATCGTACCACCACGGGTAACCTGGATACACTCCTGGTCTTTTAAAAAGGAAAGATTCGGGGCTTGCCCTATTGCGAGAATAATAGTGTCTGCTTCTATAACAGATTCAGACCCTTCATAAAAAGCGGGATTAAAACGTTTCTGTTCATCAAAGACGTATTTTACCTTAAGGATTTCCAAACCCGTTACCTTCCCGTCCTTTCCAAGAATACGTTTCGGACCTACGGAATTGTGCAGTACTACTCCCTCATGAACAGCCTCTTCAATTTCAAAATCGGTAGTCGGCATTTCTTTACGCGATTCAAGACAGGCGACGGATACCTTATCGGGTTTCAGACGTAAGGCGGTCCGTGCGCAATCCATTGCAACGGCACCTCCACCGATTACAAGCACATTTTTTCCTATTTTAGCCTTCCCTGTAACGTTTACCTCATTTAAAAAAGATACACCCTTAAGGACACCGTCAAGCTGGACACCCTCTATATTTAAAATGCGGCTTTCAAGAAGTCCTACGCTGATAAAAATAACTGAAAAGCCATCCTTCTTTAAACTATCAAAGGTAACGTCTGCGCCGAAGGTTGTATTATATTTGATTTCGACTCCAAGTTTTTTAATAAATTCTACATCTTTATCAATAGCCATTCTTGGTAAACGATAGGTAGGTACTCCCATGCGGAGCATACCGCCGGGGGTGGGATTGGATTCAAAGATTGTACAGGTATATCCCAAAAGGGCCAGATCATTAGCCGCAGCCAGCCCGGCAGGTCCGGCACCAATAATTGCAATTTTCTCAGGATATTTTTCAGCAGTTACTTTTTTTGTTTCTTCAGAGAAATTATCACCCAGGAAACGTTTCAGCCATGCGACTGCAACCGGGGCATCGGTACTATTCCTCCGGCATTTGGTCTCGCAGGGGTGGGTACAAATGCGAACGCATGCCGAAGGCAGAGGGTTTCTTGATCTTACAAGGCGAAATGCATCATTGAAGCGTCCACGTGCAATAAGCTGGACATAATCACGGGCATCCTGCCGGATCGGACAGGCCAGGATGCAGGGCGCCTCTCCATTTACTTTTTTGTCTATAGTCATATGTTAATCTCTTTGTAAGTAATAAGCAGTCAGCAGTCAGCTTTCAGCTTAATATTCTTAAGCAAGTCGGTATATGAGTAAATGGGTAGATGAGTAGATGGGTTAAACACTCGTTCACTCATCTACTCATTTACCCATATGCCCATCCACTTAAAACTTAACTCATTTTTAAAAATAAATCGGATATAAAGTATTTAATCTCCCATAGCTTTAATAATAAGCCGCTTGCTGCGTTGTCCGTCAAATTCGGCATAAAATACTTGCTGCCACGGTCCAAGGTCTAATTTCCCGTTGGTTACCGGCACGATTACCTGATGTCCAATGAGTAGGTTTCTAAGATGGGCGTCTCCGTTTACCTCTCCTGTTCTGTGATGGTAATAATCATGTCCTTCCGGAATTAATTTTAAGAGCCACTCTTCGATATCGCGGTGTAGTCCAGGCTCAGCATCATTAACAAAAACACCTGACGTTATATGCATGGCAGAAACCAGAACCATGCCTTCTTTAATGCCGCTATTCCGGAGCACCTTGTCGACATCTCTTGTAATATTTATAAACTCACGGCGTTTTTTGGTGTTAAACGTCATGTATTCTGTCAAAAACTTCATGTGAAAATACCTTTTCTTTAATAAGAATAACAGCTAAACTACCAGTATTCAAAGCAATTTATACTTAAAGAGCAGTCTAATTTAATGGCTCATGGAAAAGTTGTCAAGTGAATATTGAAAAAGCGATAAGCATACAGCACCCGTCGGTCATCGGATAACATAGTATTAACATAAGAAACCTAATCCGAACGAGTCTGGAAAGATAAAATCCGAAGCACGAAGTCCGAAACAAATTCAAATGACCAAAATTCAAATAGAAACTTGAAACCACAAAAATATTTTAACCACGAAGAACCTGGCGCGGCCTTTGGCCGCAACCAAATTCGAAATACG
>CAZPUD010000113.1:0-11811 GCA_964589115.1 uncultured candidatus Brocadiaceae bacterium
CCGCACTTTTTACAATTTGTTTTGGGAAGTAATTTGTATATATCCAGTCCAGTTAGTGCCATTCTTTACTATCCTTTCACATAAATAGATTTACATATCATAAAATGAAAAAACCACCTATTCGTTCTCCTTTATAAAATATAGAATAAACAGGTGGTTATAAGAATACAGAGAATTCCCGTCGCTATTGGTAACTTCCATAAAAAATCATGTTTTTAATTCATCACTTGTTCTTATAATCTTACTGATCAACCCGTATTTCAGTGCCTCTTCGGCAGACATCCAGAAATTTCTTTTTGTATCCGACTCCACCTTTTCTATTGTCTGCCCTGTTTCTAAAGAAATTAACCGGTTTATCTTCTCACGGCATTTGAGGATTTCAGTAGCTTCAATCTGAATATCAGCAGCAGTCCCATGAATGCCGGTAGAAGGCTGGTGGATAAGGATACGTGTACTCGGCAGGCTGAACCGGTTCTCTTTCTTTGCGCCAAGTAAGATTATTACGGCCGCACTGGCTACCACTCCGGTACACATAGCCTTTATCCTTGGTTTGACAAACCGCATCATATCATAAATAGCAAAGCCGGCATCGGCATCTCCACCGGGGGAGTTGATAAACACCCTTATATCATCATTACTTTCCGCCTCAAGGAGCAGGAGTTGTGTCATGACTTGCTGCGCCATTTTCTTATTTACTTCATCCGTCACCATAATTGTCCGGGTTTTTAGCAACCTCGTGACGAAGTCTCCAGCCCGCTGCTTTTCTTTTTCTTCACTCTCCTCGTCCTTTTTATTAAAGGATGCTCCATGAAAAATCATCAATAGCTCCATAATGAAAAATTAATGAATTATACCACAACACATTAAAACATCGGTGCCAGAACTAATGCAGGATGCTCAACCTTCTGCATATACGCCAAAACTTCTTCCTCTGTCTGCGCTACTGTCTCATCGGCTATTTTATCAAGGAAATCTGCTCCCAAGCCCAGACTTTCAGCAGTTTTTACAAGCATTTCACTTAATTCTTCTTTCAGAGCCTTAGGCATCCACACTACACGTGCAAGTCCACCATCTGCCGAAATGAATTTCCTGCTGCTTAAATAAAATTTACTGTGACCCATAAAACCAGGAGTTTGCAGACCTCCACCAACCGTACCGGCTAGAGTGGAGAATTTCATACCACAGGGTGTCATTTCAGAAAAGTCACGGTCAACTACCATTATCCCATTTGTCATCGGTAACATAGCTGAAATACACTCAAAACACCCGCAGCTTGTCATCGGGTCTGTCATAATGCTATACAAACTCACTTTCTCAAGTGATCTGTTTGAACCGTTATAGATGAACGAATTTGTACCTTCCCACTGTCCCAGGACATCATTAACAGTCTTTCCTCTTTCTATCGGCTGGTTTGGTCCTGTAGGGTTAATCTCATAACCTGCCTTCCCATCAAGCCAGCTAACGGAACCACAGAGGCCAGAACGCTCCGGAGTAACAACACAGATATGGGTAGGTGCAAAACTCTGGCATAGTGTACAGCTATAAAACACATTCACGGATTCATCTGTCATACCCTTCAAACGTGCATCTCGCTCTGCGTATGCGGCACGCACATCTTTTAGAAGCTTCTCTACATCTTCCCGCTTTGTATATAAAGTTACCTGAACTTTATCAAGAATGGCACCAAATTCACCATGAAATTTGGCATGGATGATATTACCTATATGTTTAAGCCGAAAACCAGCCTTGAAGGCCTCTTTACTAATGCGGTGACGAATGGTGTCTCTCTGTCCCATATGGAACAATCCCTGCGCCTCACCTAAAAACCGGTGCATTTGGCGTTCAAAAATAGGCTCAAAATCCGGCTGCATCTTACGACCGTATACTTCAACCATAATGCCAACAGACACACCAGGACCAAGGGGAATTACATCAAGGTCAGGACCCACAACCTCTATCTTGCCATCCTCAACCTCGTCAATCTCTTTTGTACATACGTATTCAAAGGCTGGTGTACCTGGACCACCGATCTCAATTTGCATATCTTCTTTTCTGATACGCTCACCCTCAAAAGCTGGCCCGTATGGCACCGGCAGATCAATTTTATGAATTGATATCTTTAAACCCCGCACTTCGACACATTTGTCAACGATCTTATCAACAGGTACCCGTGAGACCACATGTTCATACGTACAAACACCCGTTGGTAATATTTCAGGAATATCAATATTGGTGATTGTTGGAAAGCCATAATTGATTGCACCTGCAGCATTCGCATACTGCTCATCGGTAACTTTGGTACCTAAAGCAAGAACAAAAGCAAATATACGGTTTTTATTATAAAGGAGGTTTTTCTTGAAATCACCTGGTGGCACATTACCAAATGAAAGCGCTGCCCTGTTGGCAAAACCTAAGGCATATACAGCAGCAGAAGTTTCCTTTCCAAAGGGAACGAGTCTAGTATCCCATCCCATCTGTACATCTTTTTCTGCAAGCTGTTCAGCAAAAGAAACACCCAGGTTATCGGATTGTATAAATACATAGAGATTTTTCTGCTGGAGTTCCCTTGCAATTTTGACGGCTGTGTCTGCGTCCGGGGCACATCCTACAATAGCAGCAAACCCAGGTGCCGTACCATCCACAAACTCAATACCGCGCTCACGCATGATAACATCGTCTGCAGCCCCTAGCCATATACCATCAACGGGGTGAGGTCCTATTAAATACTTACAGGCCTCATAAACCTCTTCTGCAAAGAGTGTTGCCATACCGGCATCCAATGTGTGCCCAAGATATGGAACCCAATGTTTCTCGGCAGGCAAAGGTGGTAACATGCTTCTTGCCAGACCTATAATATGCACACAATCTTCCAGGGTTTTTACCGGAATACCGGTCATAGAATAAATGATAGGCAAGTAATAAGCTGTGTTGGGGAATTCTACTTTACAGTCACGCCCTTTTTGGGCAATTGCTTCAGAAAGCTTTTTATCAGCCTTGTCTACAATTTGGTATGCACCGCGGATAGCGGCAGAACAGATGATTTTTGACATAAGAAATTACCCCTTTTAAATCTTTTTTAATAATATCATGAAACTGGTTTACACTCTCTTTCAAGCGCCCTTCTTTCAGCCATATCGTAAAGTTTTCTTTCCTTTTTAACGTTTATGCCAAGTGCGTCTCTCTTCTTCTCTATATGGTCCATCATCATCCTGCCGATCTTCTTTAAATCCCGCTCGAAATCCCACCTGGCACCGACCAAATCTTCCATTTCTTTCGTTAACAACCTTTGCATATCAGGTGCACCTGCTACAGGTGTGTTCATACCAAATACAATATAAATACCTGAGGCCACAAAGTACTGCCCGATAGCAATTGCCTTCTCACTCATCCATTCCAGACATGCACCGGCAACCGGCAAATCACTGATATCGTTTCCTAAACCACCCTCTTTCACCATCTCCGAACATGCGATAAGGATACGGCTATTATCAACACACGCCCCTGAATGTAAGACAGGCGGGATACCTACCGCTTCACAGACCTCTTTAAGGCCTGGACCACAGGCATCCTTTAGTTCCGGGAGCATAAGGCCGCCAGAGGCACACTGCCCTGCAGCACAACCGGTCGCCACTACCAACACATCATTGGCTATTAGTTCCCTTACCAGATTTACATAGGTCATTGCACCCGGATCAACACGCGGACTCGTGCAACCTACAATTCCAACTACCCCGCGAATCCTTCCATTTATTATATTATCATTTAGAGGTCTATAACTAGCCCTGAACCTGCCACCTAACATATATTTAATAGTTTCGTGACTGAAACCTGCAATAAGCTCAGGCTCTGCACCGCCCGGTATAAAGACCTTGCTGTTATCACGATTTTTATAATTCTCTATAGCCATAGAGATAATCTTCTTTGCCGCCTCAATTCCATTTTCATCTGTAAATTCAACATGGTCTGCACCTGAAATTTTTGCCTTCGACAGAGTTGTAATAACCTTTGTATGGAAATGCTTTGCCGTCTCTACGACTGCCTGCATTACACATTGGATATCGACAACCATCAGTTCAACCGCACCGGTTGATATTGCCGCCTCCTGCATAGTCATATGCCCGGCCATTGGAATCCCATGTCTGACAAGGAGCTCATTTGCCGTACAGCAAAGACCGGCAATAACAATACCTTTTGCCCCTGCCGCTGTCGCTGCTTTCATAAGATCAGGATCACTGGAGGCAAGAACTACAGCCTCGGCAAGTTGAGGTTCATGTCCATGAACGACAATATTTATATGGTCTTTTTTGAGGACACCCAAACTCGTTCTTCCCTGCACAGGTTTCGGCGTACCAAATAAAATATCCTGCAGTTCGGTAGCTACCATACTGCCGCCCCAGCCGTCTGCCAATGCCACACGCATAGCCTGCTTTGTGAGATTTCTATAGTCCTGATCACCGCCGATTCCAGTCCGGTGAAAACTCTCACAAACCTCACGATCAATGGCTCTGGGTGCAATACCTGCTTTTTCCCATACCTTTTGGCGAGTTTCCGGAGCCCTCTTAAGAAACAGTTGCGTTCCATATGGCTTTCCAAACTCCATAAGAGCCATCTCACCAACTTCTTCAGCAATTTGATTAATTTCGCGATCCTTTGTCTTTACCCCAAAACATTCAGCAACCGCCATAAGTTTGTCTGTATCTTTAATCCTATACCCCGGTGCCTCACCTCTTGCCGTAGAAATCAAAAGATGGGCTACGGCTCGTCCATGATCAGAATGGCATGCAGTGCCTGCCCCGCTCATACGAAGGAAGTGCCTGGCTGCAAAGGTATTGGCGTCTGCACCACAGACTCCTTTTTTTGGCCCGTTACCGAAAGGATCAATGTTGCACGGTCCGTAGTTACAATGCCGGCAGCATAACGCAAGGCTGCCGTATCCGCACTGTGGCTGCTGCGCCTGGTATCTATCGTACATAGTCTCTACTTTAATTTCTTTCATCCTATCAAGCATTACTTGATCTACTGTTTTTTCTTTTTCCTGCATATGAAAATTCTCCATTTTTATTTGTTTTCTAAATACCAGGAGACCGGCATAAGTGATCATGCAATTACACTGAATATCTACCCTTTTCCCGGAGGATATTAGAACGTTTCATCTTAATTAAAATACGTTATAAAATCAAGGAGAAAATAAAGTTCTACTAGACTTTTACACACTCCTCTAACTTGTTTTTTATTTGTCTGACTTCTAATAATAATTGATTATTTTCCGTAAAAGCTGGCCGGCCTTGAATATCCGATTCAAGAATTTTGTCATTTTGGGAAATAAACCCCAGTATGGGCATACCATTCAAACCCTTTTCTATTAATGCCCTATGCCCATCAGAAGCCACTTTGTTACCAACAGCATAAATTTGCTTCAGGCCTATATCGTCGGCTAACTTTTTTACCTGGAAGGCTGTCTGAATACTCTTAGAGCCAGGCTCTACTATCACGATGAGTGCGTTAACTGCCTTTACCGTTGCGCGACCGAGGTGCTCTATTCCTGCCTCCATATCAACAATCACCACTTCGTCCCTTTGTAAAATTAAGAAGTTGAGTAAAGTCCTCAGGAAAACACTTTCAGGGCATGCACATCCGCCGCCGCCCCGTTTTACCGCCCCAAGGACCATAAGCTTTATACCTTCCTGCTCTAATGAGAGTTTATCAGGTAAATCAGAGACAGTAGGATTCATTTTGAAAAACTTTCCGTATTCTTCAGAACTGGCACCGGTTCGTTCCTTTATCAAATCCTTCATCTGGCTAATAGGCATTATGTCTGATACATTTTTAATACCTAAGGTCGCTGCCAAATTAGATACAGGATCCGCATCTATAGCAATAACCTTTTTTCCACTTTCAGCAAAAACCTTTGCTAACGTAGCGACGAACGTCGTCTTTCCTACTCCACCTTTACCCGAAACCGCAATCTTCATACCAAGTTTACCGTTCTATCCCCATAATATTATTTTTAAATTTAAACAAAAATTAATAGTAACAATTAAGGAATGCTTCAGTTCTCAAACATTGTATTATGTAATCATTACTATTTAAAAGCAAGTTTAGCAGATATCTGCATGATAACCAAGAAAATTTCGAAACTTGAGCAATTCCAATTTAGGTGAATGGGTAGGTAGGTGAATGAGTGTATGGGTATTTAACTCACCCACTCATTTACTCATTTACTAATTTACTCATCTACCAAAATCTATGGTTTTAATCCACTTTTATTAGTATGGGGCTTCGCCTCGTTAAACCTTCGAGAGCATGGATAAAATCGCTTTTTTACATTCAATCAAATTCGATAGTGTAAGACCAAAAATGCGCTGCCCGAAGTTAGGAGTCCATGCCCTTGCTGATAAGCGGCAGAGTTGTTTCCCATCCTTTTCCGAAAGAGACGGATAAATTGCCACATCATACCCTGATGCCTTCCGGAATATATTTTCACTTTCCTGCTGCCAAACCTGTTTATCGACCTCTAGGTCGAGTCCAAATTTTATAAAATACTCTCCCAATGGCACCTCGCAATACAACTTATCCTCTACGGGATGGTCTTTAAATTTTATGATAAAAACTCCATTCCAATTGCCCTCAAAGGGAAAGTCTTCTGACTCAAGTTTAAAATCGTGTTTAGCACATGCGAAGTCCAGTATTTGATTCCTTATTGCCTCCAGATCAGACCTGTCCGGTTTCCTTTTTTCTTTCATAATATCATCAGTTTCTCCAAAAGTGCTCTTACATAATACAATAAAACTATTCTATATTTTCATTCATAATAATTCTCTTACAGGTTTTTGTAAAATTGGGATAGATAGATTTCATAGCATCTATGAAATGCTCGTGTCCCCTCCATAAAGGTGGAGTACCTAAACCTTTCAGAAGGGCTGCATTGCCCGGTGGTTCTGTCACATCTTTCACGCTATCAGCTTCCGGTATATCGCCCATTTGCCAAAATGTTTCAAGGGCCTCCTTTACAGGCACATCTTCAACTTTTATCTGTATGTGAGAAACATCTTTATTTTCCGCAGACTCTGTTGATGTACTTCCACTACCCCGGTGCCGCCTTATGGATTCCATGAGTTTCTCCCTCGGCATACCCCGGAGATTAAATATCAAAAACGGGTCACGGTCAAATTCCTCTCCTATAATGTAATAAACCGATGCAATATGCTTGCATGGGTTTGAAAAATCGGGACAACTACATTCGGTTTCCAGATCATTAAGCCTTCCTGGAAACATCGGAACTTTGGCAGAATTGAAGACTTCTTCGATATCCTGGGGCATCTCGCCTGCCAAGAGTTTTGCCGAATAGATAGCCCTGTCTGCCATAAGTTTAATGACTTTATCCCATTCCTTATCGCTTAGTGGTTTCAAAGCAATTGAAACCTTATAAGGGCTTGCACGTGAGCCTTGCACTTTAGCCGTGACCAAACCACTCCCGATGGAAATATCCATTACCTGGCCGCCTCTTGCATATGAACGGCCTCTCCCAAGACGGGCACCGATACTGAATGATTCTAAAACAGTTATCCATCGCCTGGCCCACCAGGATTTTCCGAAATTGCCACTTTTGGATTGTGCCTTTATTCCGCCTTTTACTTTTATAGGTCTTTGCGGCGTATACCAACGATAATCATAATAAGACATAAATAATCCTCAATTAGGTTGGTTTTAAAAGACAAACCTATGGTTGGTTCAATCTTGTAGATTGAACCATGCGTTTAGCATAGGCCTGTACGTTTTGGTTTAATCCAGGCGTATGAGATATGCTAAACGTTTCAGTTCAATCGTGTACGATTGAACCAACTCTTGGTTCACCCCCTACAAAAACATTGAAATTCCTTATATTTTAAGTTCACTTACAGAACCACTGCATCTTTTCTCAATGCAAATAATTCCTTTAACTGATCTGTATCTAATTCTGTTATCCAGTCTTCCCCCGTCCCGACTACACCCTCCGCTATTTCCTTTTTCCTTTCAAGCATTTCATCGATCTTCTCCTCAAAGGTACCCTGGCATATAAACTTGTGTACCTGTACATTCTTTTTTTGGCCAATCCGGAATGCCCTGTCTGTTGCCTGGTTTTCAACCGATGGGTTCCACCATCTGTCAAAATGGAATACGTGATTAGCGGCTGTCAGGTTGAGACCGGTTCCTCCTGCTTTCAAAGAAAGGAGAAAAACAGGCAGCCTGCCGTGATTATTCTGAAACCGCTCTACCATGATATCCCGATTCTTCTTTACTACCCCACCATGCAAAAAGGGAACTTCGACAGCAAAAGTCTCCTGAAGATATTTCTTTATAATCTCTCCCATCCCGGTAAATTGTGTGAAAACGAGGGCCTTGTCATCCTCCAGGATCACTTCCTCCAACATCTCTTTCAGACGGTTCAGCTTACCGGAGCGCCCCTGAACAGCAGAGTTATCACCAAGGAGATGTGCAGGATGGTTGCATACCTGTTTCAGCTTAACAAGTGTTGCAAAGATCAAGCCCTTTCTCTGTATTCCGGATGCAGCATCGAGTTCCTGCTCTACATCGTTAACGATCGCCTGATAAAGCGATGCCTGCTCCTTTGTAAGATTAACGAATACCTTCATTTCCATTTTCTCAGGAAGGTCTGAGATAATGGATTTATCGGTCTTCACCCGCCGTAAAACAAATGGTTTTGTAAGATGCTTAAGGCGTGAAATAGCCTCCTTATCCTTTGAAAGTTGTATGGGTAAAAAGAAGTTTCTCCTGAAACTCGCCTGACTTCCAAGGAATCCCGGGTTAAGGAACTCCATAATAGCCCAGAAATCCCCGACATTATTTTCAACCGGCGTTCCCGTAAGTGAGATCCGGTATCCTGCGGTTAAAGAACGCACGGCCTTTGATTGTTTTGTCTCAGCATTTTTGACATTCTGCGCCTCATCAAGTACAATGCCTCCCCACCTGACCTGAGATAAAAACCCCGCATCACGGTGTACCAGCGCATAACTCGATATAACGACATCATACCCCTTCACATACTCTTTAAATTTATCACCCTTAATGCGCTCCATACCATGATGTACCAGTATCCGCAAATCATGAGCAAACCTTGCCGCCTCCCGCTGCCAGTTCCCGACAACGGAGGTTGGACAGATAAGCAATACAGGCGCTTTCTGGCCTTCAATTTTATCTTTCAGGAATAATACAAGGGCTTGAACCGTTTTCCCTAGTCCCATATCGTCCGCAAGACAAGCACCTAATCCCAAACTCTTCAGAAAATTTAACCAGGAATACCCTCTTTGCTGGTAAGGACGTAGTACACCGGAAAAACCCTTTGGTGTTTCTAAAATCTCTATTTGTTGTCTTCCTGCAAGCCTGTCCAAAACATCCGCCACACGCCCTTCTGCATCAACCCCTTCAAATCTGACGCCATTAACATTCTCCGTATATCCAAATGACATTTTAATAATTTCCGATAACGGCACCTTGTTGTCCTTTTCACTCTTGAGAAGATTAATTGCTGCCCTGATCTCTTCAGCATTTAGTTCTACCCATTGTCCCTTTACTTTTACCAATGGTGATTTTAATCTGGCAAGATGCTGAAGTTCCTGAAGCGATAATTTTTCAGTGCCAACGGCAGCCTCCCAGTTAAAGGAAATAAGATCAGAAAGCCCCAGCCCGCTAATACCTTTCATCTTTTGGGACTTAACCTTTGCCCGCATATGAAGTTTTTGTCCGGTCCCCTTTCCACTCCACCATGATGGCAAAATAATTCCAAACCCACTCTGTTCCAATACCCAGGACGCTTCGGTCAGGAAACGGTATGCTTCCTGAGTTTCTAAATACAAACCATCAGGCATCGCCGCCTTAAGACTTTCCTCTATTTGCGTAAAGACGCTCGCCGCACGGCCAAGGGCAGAAAGCAGGCGTTCCTGAGGATTATCAAATTTACGATTTAAAAAATCCCCGGTTTTTCCCGTCTCCTGCCATATCTGCCTTGCCGGCACAATAAGGCTAGGATCATCAGATGCCTGAAGAAGATATTGTAAAAACCATTTCTCATCTTCCCCATCCGGCTCCTCCATTCTGAAACACGTTCTAAAAGTAGCTCCCGATGCTATATGTAAAGGATGCTTCCACTCCGATAATTGCTTTAAAAATATCTCAAGGGGGTTTTCAGGAAGGGATTTTGATACATCACCATCTGATCTTTTCACCTTCTTTTGCTTCACCCCTGCCTTATCAAAAAGTATTTTGGGAGAGTCAGACCGTAAAGAGGCAAGCCACGCATCATGGACGCTTTCAAATTTAACGCCTTTTTTAACGGGAAAAGACGCCCCGATCTGAATTATGGATATCCGGGCAAGACCATCTACCATACTCTTCATAAAAGAACTGACAATCTCGCCGGAACTCAAAAAATCACCCTGGCAGGATACAGCCCTCAATACGGGCGGCATCACCTTACAAAATCGGGTCAAATCATTGATATTTCTTGAAGTGAAATTTGACTCCCACAGCGACAGATATTCAGTACCTCTGCGTTCTATGGATGGTATAAGCTGTTGTTTAAGTACAAGGCCGGCAGCATACCGGAAGACCTTTTGCCAGAATATCACATCCTGTCCCAGTATGACACCAGCATCAAGTGTGGTACGTTCATCAATCTCAGCAAGAAATTCAACAGTCCTTATTGGTGACAACAGCAGACATGGAACTGTCCATTCTTTTAGAATTACTTTATTCGTTTGGGGTACGGTTACATCCAGAATACCTGAGGAGGGAATGGGTGTCTCTTTAACGGAGGGCAGCGAAAGGGCAAGACTTCCCTTCTCATAGTTTGTTGTGGAGAATGAAGATTCTGCCATGATCTTCAATAACCCTGGAGCATCCAGACAAAAAGGATGCATCTGTACCTTTTCCCCACGGGCACCACGCTGAGAAACTTCACCCTTTTTTCTTTTCTCTTGTATATTTTGAGAGGATACGTCCTGTTCTGCCCATAAAGCAATACAGGCAGATTCATTTTCTTTTTCGGGAGTCCAATGTGAATGGATAATAATCATATTATCAATTTTATCATATATTACACTGAGACAGTTAAAATTATTGTATTCTCACTATTAAATACTGGGTTAAATCAACCTTACATCCCAAAATAATATTTTTTACGATATGCTATAAATTGTGATACTCTATAGAGTAATACAATGAAAATACACTTTCAAATTATATTTTCCTACTTGAAATCTTAATGCCTATAGCGGTCAGCCGTAGGTTATATGCTGAATGCTAAGAGTTACAACTTTTAACTTGGCTGCTGCTATGTGCCCTAAGTTATTTTACGCAATTAAAATAACATTGTCTAGACAATGGGGTACACTTTAGTAAAGGGTATTTATGAGTGTAGAAAATTTGTTAAATAAATTAGAAGCACAACAAGAAAATATAAAAGATTACGATGAACTATTTATTCCACTTAGTTTGAGATTGGAAAGAAGTTATTATGCTTTTTTATTAGCTCTGTCAAAGGAATATGGTGTTGCAAAAGCCGCAATAGCTACAGATCTTCTAAAAGAGGCTATAAATGATGCAATGGCTTACCTTGGTAAAGATAGAGTAGAGAAAATGCTAAAACAAGGGGAAAAAGAATTAGATACTAAAAAAGGGACGGGGTTCAGATATTAGAGCTTGGTCACAATTTGGTCACAGTTGAGGAAAATAGAATTGTATCAAACGCCTGAAACCCTTGAAAATACTGGTGGAGCTGAGGGGATTCGAACCCCTGACCTTTTGAATGCCATT
>CAZPUD010000114.1:0-11719 GCA_964589115.1 uncultured candidatus Brocadiaceae bacterium
TCTACAAGATTGAACCAACCTTAGTCGCTGCCAAAGGCAGCCTAATTTAATGTTTTTTCAAACCAGATAACCCATTTAATCATGAGACTTATTTATACTACGTGGTCCCGTTGACGATTACATCAAACGCACACCCAAGGAGTTTGGCTGAACGACGGCAGGCTACCATGCGGGCAGTAAAGATCTCAAAATATTCTACTAAATCAGAGATCTCCCTATCAATCTCAAGTTTCAGGGTAATTATCTTTTTTGAAGCATCCATATGCAGTTCAGATTTTGTTACAGCATAATTGACACGGTCATGGATATCAAAATTAATTTCCTTATTACTTCGAACCCTTGATCGATGAACATCTGACTTATCAGCAATTACAAGTGCGGCTGAAACCGGACTCACAGCGTCGCAAGCTCCCTCGTCATGATTCCCAACGGCACTCATTATTAAAACCCTGTCTTCTACCGGCATACCCAACTCCCGTAAAAACTGACTGGCTAAATAAGCACTGCATTCAGGGTGTGAGTGCCGGCTGATTACGTTTCCGATATCATGGATATATCCGGCAATAGCTGCCAGCTCACAAGTATTTGCATCATATCCGAGTTCCCTGAGTATCTTGCGTGCATTTTTCGCCACGTAATTTCCATGGCGCTCGCCGTGTTCCGTATAACCAATTACACCCAGGAAATAATTTGCCTTTGTAATATATACTTTGACATCAGGATGGTCTTTGACCTGTTCTAAGGTAATCATTATGTTCTCTACTTTATTTTTTTCCATGTTGTACCTTCCGGTCTGTCATCAAGGGCGAACCCTATCTCTGAGAGTTTATTACGTATGAAATCGGATAGTTGCCATTGCTTTTCCCTGCGAAGTTCATTACGGGTATCGATAAGCACATTCATCACTTTCTTCAGAGTTTCTGTTTCGACAACTTGTTCCGATTCAATGGTTTTGGGTATGATACCCAGGATATCTCCTCCAAGCTGCCGGTAAATAGTGTTAATATCTTCCAGACATTTTTTGCTGATTTCCTGTCCGGAGTTAAGCAAAGTATTTATCTCTTTTGAGAAGTCAAAAAGCACTGCAATTGCATCTGAAGTATTTATGTCTTCGTCCATTGCCTCCAGGAATGTTTTTTTATAGTGCTCAAGCTTCTCGTAAATACCTGCGGGAGTTATGCCGTCCTTTGCATAGTTTAGCCGTTCTCTAAGATTTCTGACCGTGTTGTAAAGGCGTTCAAGTCCTTTATCCGCAGCATCAAGTGCCTCATTACTAAAATCGAGCGGGCTGCGATAATGTGTTGTGAGGATAAAGAACCGTACCGTTAAGGGCCGATACTTCTTAAATGCCTCCTTAAGGGTAACAAAATTACCAAGAGATTTTCCCATCTTTTGCCCGTTTACGGTAACCATATTGTTATGTAGCCAAAATCGGACAAAAGGCTTATCGTTAGCCGTCTCACTCTGTGCAATCTCACATTCATGATGCGGAAAGATATTCTCCAGCCCTCCGCCGTGAATATCCAGGGTGGGTCCCAGATATTTCATTGACATGGCTGAACATTCAAGGTGCCAGCCTGGAAACCCCTCTCCCCATGGGCTTTTCCAGCGCATAATATGGCCCGGTTCCGCTCTCTTCCAGAGTGCAAAATCGGAAGAATACCGTTTTTCGGGGTTTATTTCTATTCTTGCACCTGCGTCAAGTTCATCCTGTTTCCTGCCGGAGAGTTTTCCATAGTCTTTGAATTTCCGGACATCAAAGTAAACAGAACCATTTACTTCATATGCATATCCATTTTCAATTAACTTTTCTACAAGCTCAATTTGCTCCGGGATATGTGCCGTTGCCCTTGGAGAAATATCGGGCCTTACGTTATTCAGCGCATCCATATCCTCAAAGTAGCTTCGTGTATATATCTCGACAAGCTCGGCGGGTTCTACATGCTCTCTTTGGGCACGTTTCAGGATTTTATCCTCACCGGCGTCCGCATTATCGGTTAAGTGTCCAACGTCAGTAATATTCTGTACATATCGTACTTTATAATCCAGATATCTGAGGTAACGGACAATTACGTCGAAACTGACATAGCTCTTGGCATGCCCAAGATGCGGATGGTCATAAACTGTAGGGCCGCATACATACATATTGACACGGCCCTCATATAAAGGGGTAAAAATTTCTTTTTTTTTCGTTAAGGTATTATAAAATTTTAGTGCCATAACCTTCTTTCCCAAGATTCAGAAGTAATTACGAAAGATAATTGTATTGAAAAACAATTTTGTATTCAACCTTTCTTTGCAGCATCTATTTTCTTATAAAGAGAAATCGTTCGATTCTCTTTTTGCAGGTATCGATTCCCAAAATATTGACAACTTGATAAAGTTCAGGACCGTGCTCCCGGCCTGTTAAGGCAATACGGACAGGCATATAGAGCTCTTTACCTTTTATTTTTGTTTCCTTCTGTATGGTTGCAAGAGTGTCTTTAAAAACTTCAGGGGAAATGGTATCAAATTTCTGGAGCTTCGAATAGAATGATAAAAGTATTGTTTGTGATGTTCCTGATGATAGAAAATCAACGTGTTTCTCGCTAACTGAGAATTCTTTGAAAAAGAAATCTGCCTCCCGGACAATTTCTGAGATACACGATATATTGTTTCTTGTTACATCTACTATGCATTTCAGCCTGGTTCTGTCAATTGCAGTTTTGTCTGCAGGAATAAGTCCTGTCTCCTGTAAGTATGGTATCGCAAGATCAGTTATACTTTCAAGGTCTGCTTCCCGTATATATTGGCCACTTAGCCAATTCAATTTTTGCTGATCGAATACAGAGGGCGCCTTACTCATGGACGTTATATCAAAGGTATCGATAATATCCTCAACCCTGAATTTTTCCATTTTATCTTTTGGTGACCATCCCAGAAGCATCATATAGTTTAGTATGGCTTCCGGCAGGTATCCCAGCTTGCGATATTCCGATATAGAAAAGGCACCATGCCTTTTGCTGAGCAGGGCTCGATCTGCGCCCATCGTAAGTGATAGATGGGCAAATTGCGGAGGGGTGTGCTTTAATGCATGAAAAAGCAATATATGACACGGTGTATTTGATAAATGATCCTCTCCTCGAATAACGTGGGTAATATTCATCAGGGTATCATCTACTGCAACGGCAAAGTGAAATGAGGGTGTTCCATCCGATCTCATGAGTACAAAATCTCCCATGAGACTCATATCGAATTGACAGGTTCCTCTAATCATGTCATCAAACACAACTAATTCGTCGGGTACCTTAAAGCGTATAGTAAAATTCAGCCCTGCTGCTTCAAATGATTTTATTTGTTCATCTGCTAGCAGGCGGCACCGGTTATCGTACCTGGGCGGCTTTCCCATTAACTTTGCAATTCGCCTGCGTTCTTCCAGCTCTTCCTGGGTACAGTAACACCGGTATGCCATACCTTCCTTTAGGAATTTTTGGCAAATATCATGATAGATATGAAGTCGTTCTGATTGCAGATATGGACCGTACTGACCATTTACACCGGGTCCTTCCTGCCAGCTTAAACCGAGCCAGTGCAAGTCTTCAATAAGCTGCGTTGTGTATCTCTTCTCAGAACGGGCAACATCGGTGTCTTCGATTCTCAGGATGAAGTTACCATGGTGCCGCTTCGCAAATAACCAGTTGAAAACGGCCATGCGTGCGTTACCAATATGTAGAAGTCCTGTAGGTGATGGTGCAAATCGAACACGTACCATAAAATGTTTCTTTGTAAAAACTCGTTTTCTTTAAATTAATGTCATTTATAAATCCATAATAAATATGGAGTAATGGAGTGTTGGAGTAATGGAGTTTTTTTCATAACATCAATCCATTACTCCATGTCGAAAATTTCGGTTGCAGCTTTGCTGAGCGTTTATTTATTAATTGGATAACCCGTCCAAAGATACATAGGTTTGATATCGTCCTGTTCATGAAAGCGGGGGATTTCAAATTTGATGGTGTTATTTTGGAAGAGTTTACCGGACATCAGGCCGATGATATCTGCAAATCCATGATATCTCTCATATCTTATGATAGTTGCTTCTTCTAGTCCTGATAACTTTTTTGCTATGTTAATGGCATCTTCCAGGTAACCTAACTGATCAATCAACCCATTTTCTAATGCTTGTTTTCCTGTATAGATCCTTCCATCTGCAATCTTTTTCACTGTTTCGATGTCCAGCTTTCTGCCTGTAGAAACTACCTTTACAAACCTCATATGCATTTCTTCAATAATGCCCTTTAAAATAGCTGCTTCTTCCGGTGTCATTTCTTTGAGAGGAGAACCAATTTCTTTCATATCTCCGGAAGCGATGGAGTTATCTTTTATACCAAACCGGTTAATAAGTTGTGATACGTTTATAAGCGGCATAATTACTCCTATACTGCCGGTAATTGTTGTTGGATGTGCAACAATGGCATCGGACGCAGCGGAGATATAATACCCGCCGGAGGCGGCTATATCCTGCATGTAGACAACGACTTTTTTCCCGGTATCCGTTTTAAACTTTATAATTTTATTGTAGATAATATCACTGGCCGTTATTCCACCGCCTGGACTGTCTATTTCCAGAAGAACGGCTTTGACATGGGTATCATCGGCGGCTTGCTCAAGGCGCTGCTTTATCATATCAACAATGCTTTGTTTTTCAAAGAATAGACCTTCTGCTGACTCGTTGCTTAATATGCCTTTGATAGAAATTATGGCGATTTTACTTTCACCGGTACCTTCTACCACAGTTTCCGAAACAGGTCTCTTGCCTTTTGTGGTGGTGCTGGTGACAAACGCCCTGCTTAGGGCAAGTGAGCCGATAAAAAGGATAAAAAGCAGCAGGGTACATAAAAAAAAGAACGAGGCAAGCCCTACGGCAACCCAAAAACCTGCACCTCTTTTTTTGATATACACCGGCTGCCATTCCGGTCCTGATGGACTTATATTGTGTTGTGTGTTCATCATAGCACCTCTTTCTATATTCTACAAACAAACCACTACTAACGGATCTTATTGCTTGTTAAAGTTTGTAATTTGACTTGTATAGGAATTTTCATTTTATTTAAGCGGCTTTCAGGGTGGCACGGACAACTTCGTTTGTCCGTGATTGTTAAATACGCTCATTGATATGGAATATAAAACACTGACAAACAAAGTTTGTCAGTGCCACCCAAACCTTGACCCGTGCTACTCGACCCTAAAGTATTCAACGTTGGTTCAATCGTCCACGATTGAACCGAAACGTTTAGCATGTTTCATATGCCTGGAATAAACCAAAACGTACAGTCCTATGCTAAACGCATGGTTCAATCTACAAGATTGAACCAACCTTAAGGTGATGGAGTATTGTGGTTTTTTACAACAATAATCCATTACTCCAATACTCCATTGCTCCATAACCAAAGATTTTGGCTTGTGGCTCACCTTTCTATAATTCTTCACAAACACAAGGAGTTTTTTTGCATACCGGGCATCCGGCAGTGTATTTGCAAATGGTCTCTTCCATCCTGATGCCCGATAAACTTGCAAGGGTAAAAAGCCATGCAAGCACATCCGCAAATTCTTTTTTCGTTTCTTCCCTGTTGTTTTCCCTCAATGCACGTGAGAGCTCACCAACCTCTTCGGTAAACCACATAAAAGTTTTGGACAAACCACGTTGTGTATCTTTTTTTAAGTATATGTCTTCTATTAGTTTTTGAAATTTCTCAATTTCCATAGTTACTAACTATAAGTCAATAGTTGAATGGTTATTTATGATATTTACACCCTGCCATTCCGGGACGAGTGTATGTTTAATATCCAATGCATCCAGTATCTTCGCTGTAACGAAGTCTGTCTGGTCTGCAATAGTTTTTGGGTTATGGTAAAACCCTGGCATAGCAGGCAGTATGCATGCCCCTGCAGAAGATAACTTTAGCATAGCCTCTAAATGAATGGAAGATAATGGCGTCTCCCGCGGTACCAGTACAAGTTTCCGGCGTTCCTTAAGTGTTACACTTGCAGCACGCTGAATAAGATTACTTGAAATACCGTGCGCAACAGAACAAAGGGTATTCATGCTGCATGGTACGATGACCATTGCCTTGACGTGATACCGGCTGCTGGCAATAGTTGTACCGATATCTGTGTTTTTATAATAGACGATATTATCTGTAGCATAGCCAAGAAATTCCATAAAGTTTGGCTGGTTATTATGAAAATCTATTCCTAATTCATGTTTTATAATCAAAGCTGCTGTGTCTGATATTGACAGGTGGACGGCATATCCCTTCCTGCAAAGTACCTGGAGGAGCCGTTGTCCATAAACTACTCCGCTTGCACCTGTAATACCAACGATAATGTTTTCCATATTTACTTCCTTATACAGAAAAAGGTTTTACTACTAAAAGAATATCATATATAGCATGTGTATAAACAGTTATTCCCAGTCCGCGAAACATAAAAATAACAGAGAGAATTATTCCGGCTAAGAACCGAAATGAAACATTGGTATAAGTAATGTTGTCTCCCAGAGTCCCTATATAATGCATCATAGTGAATAGCGAGGTGCTCAAAATTATACTTACTACTGCGCTGGCGGTTTTATTTACTTTTAATAAAGCTGTAAATACAAAATATAATGATGTGATTAAAAGGAAACGAAAGACAATTTCCTCATAAACGCCGGCTCCAAGGGAAAGAATAATTCCCATCAATATATTTGTAGAAAATGGCTTGGCAAGGATATAAGGAAGCAGCATTTTGTATACAATAAATCCAAGTCCAAAACCCAAAAGCAGCGTATAAATTATACTCTCCATGAGCATAGGGAAAAATATAAAGGGGCTGAAGCGGTATTCTCTTTCTATATAGAATACTGATACAATAAGAAAAACAATAACCAGTGAGTTAAATATCAGAGAACCGTTTTTACCAAGCAGCATCAGGGGAGTTTTAATGATAACATCGGCGGTATTTTTTACATTTGAGTCATATACTGCGATTCCCACCTCATATAGGATAAGAAGGGGCAGGATAAATAAAAAACTGTTGGCCAGACTTTTTGAGCGGTAGAAATACGATGTCATCTATACAAGTTGCTTTGTTACAAAGAATATTAATGCAGCCAGTCCAAAACCCCAGCAATAATATGAGAATACATATAATTTTCCACGCTGCACAATCCTTACAAGAAACCTTAAGGCCAGATAACCAACGATGGCTGATACAGCTGTTCCAATAACCAGAGGTATTAAATTATGAGTGTGGATCAAAGGTGTTTTTTTTAATTGAAGAAATAAGGCCCCAAGGATTGCAGGAATACATAAGAGAAATGAATACCGTACGGCTGTTTCACGTTCTATTCCCATATATGCTGCAGCCGAAATGGTAGAGCCTGAGCGTGATATCCCCGGCGTAATGGCAATTCCTTGTGCCGTTCCAATAACCAATGCGTGGAAGATTCCAAAGTGTTTTTTGCCAGGATTTTTTCTTCCAAAGATCTTTGTAAACCAGAGAAAGAGTCCGGTGATAATAATTGCGATAGCTGCTATAATTGGTTGGCTGAATAGTTCTTCAAATTTTTTTTCAAATAATGCTGCTATGACAGCAGTAGGTACCGTTCCGATGATAATTAAAAGAAATAAGCGGGTGTAATGGTCATCTGTCCATATTTCTTTCGGTCGTCCACCGGAACAGAGTTTTATGAGAGAGATAATGACCCATCGTGCAATCTCGAAAATATCTCTCCAAAATACGGCAAAGATTGAGATAAGCGTACCGAAATGTAACATGATCTCCAATAATACACCCTGTGTCCCTTGTACTTCTAAATACTTTTTAAAGATTACCAGATGCCCTGAACTACTTACAGGAAAGAATTCTGTTATTCCCTGGATAATTCCAAGAATAATGTAATGAATCATAGACCTTTCTCATAAAAAGATTCGGTTAGCAAAGTGACATGAAAGATTTGCTATTTTGAAGTTTTTGAGAAACTGTATCAGAGTTTAGTTAGTATATCAAGCTATCATTAGGGTGTCAATAAGTTTCAAAATCACACAACAGCAGGCAACACGGTAATTGGTGCAATGATGAACAATATAATCACGGATTAAAAAACATTTGACAAAAGGGGTCGATGTGCTAAAATTCTAATAAGTCCATGTATATTTATGGTATATAGTTCACCGCAAAGGCGCAAAGACCGCAAAGGTATTATTTTTTAGAAAGTAGATACTGGAAATTTCTGAAAAACCTTGTGGTTTTGTTATTGAAAACACTTCTTCTGTAAAGGTTCTTCTCTTTTAAAAGTTTTTCCTTTGCGTCCTTTGCGTCTTTGCGGTGAGATGAACTGCTAGTATTTATGAATTACCATATAAATGGCGATTTTTTGTGTCACAAGAAATGAGAGGATTGAGTATGGTTCGTATGGAACTCTCAAAGATCATGATTACAGAAACAAGCGATCATCAAATTATTGTACTGAAAGAAAAAGAAGGGAACCGTAGTTTTCCGATTGTTATCGGTCTTAATGAGGCATGGGCGATTGACCGTGCGGTTAAAGGAATTACTACTCCACGCCCACTGACGCACGACCTCATTGGTAATATAATTGAGGGTTTAAATGCCGGGATCGTAAGGATCATAATTAGTGATTTGAGGAATAATACATTCTATGCAAAGATTGTAATACAGCAGAACGATTCATCGGTGGAGATTGATTCTCGACCCAGTGATGCCATTGCGATAGCGATGCAGAAAAACACACCGATCTTTGTTGCTAAGAAAGTCCTGGAAGAGGTTTGCAAAACAGAGGATAGTTTTTAATATGGGGAGGGATGGCCGAGTGGACTATGGCGGCAGTCTTGAAAACTGCTGGAGGCGTAAGTCTCCCGTGGGTTCGAATCCTACTCCCTCCGCCATAATTTTTGAATTTAGGGTGTTTTAATGATTTCAATAGCAACACCCATCTCCATATTACCGGCTATATAGGAAACGGTACCTGTATGGTCAGGACAATAACAGTAACCTCCGGGAATCGGCCATTCGATACATGTGCACCGTGGGTCAATTCTCGGATCAAAATTGATATAACACCAGGTAGGCTTTGCCGTAGCCCCTATACCTACACCATGTACTACCTTCTGGAAATTATTTCCTATGCCTCTGTGCGGTTTTCCTGTATTTATGTAATATTCAACTGACAGAAAAGTAATTACAATTACCGTAAGGCATAATAAGGTGCTTAGCACTAAAAGAGTGCTTCTTTTCATTTCTCACCATGAATTCTGTCGATAATATCCCGTAATGACTGAATAGAGTTTTCTACATCTTCCAATTTTTCCTGCAAGTCAAGAATTGCCTCATCAGTAATAAAGGCACTACTGCCGTAACCCATAGTACTCACAGCACGGAGGATGTCAAGGGTACTTACTACACCGACAACGCACCCATCTTCCTGAATGATGATCCTGTGTATCTTTTTATTGAACATGATTTTTGCAAGACGGTCTATTGTATCGTCAGCATCTGCCGTAATGACCCGGGATGTCATTATATCATTTACTACTGTCTCTCCAAAATCCTTTGTTTTTGATATTTTATCAAAGTCTTTTTTCAGTCTTCCATTGGTTTCACCGTAGAAAGAGTTTTTACTGCCGGATTTCTGTTTTTTCCTGCTCTTTTCTTCGAAAGAGACAATATCGGTTTTTGAGACTACACCAATGAGCCTTTCTTTCTTATCTACAACGGGTACCCCGTTAATCTGGTAATCGACAAGGATCTTAATCAAGTCACGGATAGGTGTTTCAGGATAGACACAGACCACCTTTTCGGTCATTAAATCCCTTGCTACAAACTTATAGGAAGCCATAAACTTTCCCCTTTCTCACACAAAGCCACAAAGATTTAAAGATCTATGCCCTTTCGCAGACAATACTGCGAAAAGGAAATCCGAAATACTAAGCACGAAATACGAAACAAATTCAAATGAACAAAATTCAAATAAAAACTTGAAACCACAGATTTCACAGATGGCACAGATATAAAATAGAAAATACGAAATTAGAAATACGAAACAAATCCGAAAATACAAAACCTCAATGACAAAAACTCAGTTTCGAACATTTGAAAATTAAGATTTTGGATTTGTTTCTGATTTCGATATTCGGATTTAGAATTTCAACGCTTTGACATATCGACAAAATTTTGCCGGTATTGAGGCGCTAAGTGCCTATTTGCTTAATTTTTTCAGGAGATCATGTGTCTTTTTCAATGAAATTTCTTCATCGGGATTGTTAGAAAGGTAATCATCCAGATACCGAAACGCCTCTTTATAATTTTTTTTCGCAATGTAATTGTCCATGAGCAGAATGACAGGGCGGTTATCATTGGAATTGCACATCAGTGCCTGCTGGCAGTATTTTATTGATTTATCATATCTCATTTCGTTATTCATGTTTCGTGCTTTATATAAAAACACTTCTGCAATAAGTTCTTCATCCCTCATGATTCTTTTTTGAGGGTGGAACAAATCTGATTTCTTTACTATGCCGTCGCTGTGGGTGTGTTCAAAATAATATTTTTGTCCATCATATACTAACATGTTGTAAATGTGTCCGGGGATAAAGATGTTTTTTGTGTCAATATCAAAATGCCGGCATATAATAGTAAATCTTATCGCATACGAAAGGCAATTCCCGACTTTAAGATTAAGGGCGTCTTTAATATCATAGCAGTCATCATATATTCCCTCAATGGCGTTTTTTTGTAACCAGTTAAATATGATCCTCGTCTTTCCTAATGTATCATTTATCTTTAAGATATCTGTCTCCTGACTGATTCGGGAGATGAGGAGATTAATCTTTGCCAGATAAGTACTCATCTTTTTATCTGTAATTACACCTGATGCAATAAGGCATGCCTGCTCAAATGGTATTTCCAGCCGGCCATCCTCCATATCTTTCATCAAAGACATTTCTTTATGATTGGAGGCCTTTTGGGATGAGATTTTGTCGTGCTGCAGGGAATAGCATCCGGAAAATACGATCGTAGATACAAACATAACAATGCAGAAACTTTTCATTAATTACCCTAATTTGGCTTTGATCTCGGCGATTAACTTTTCCTGTGTAAATGGCTTTTCCAGAAAAATCAAATTAGGGTCTAATTCGAATATGGTTTTATACGAACGTGGTGAGAAACTGCTTGCAATGATGATCGGAATATCGGCATAAGAAGGATTCGATTTCAATTGTCTCAAAAAGGCATCACCTGTCATTTGGTCCAGTAATAAATCAAGAATAATAAGATCAGGTTTATCTTCTTTTATCTTCTCAAATGCATCGTTTCCGTCAACAGCCCTGAGGATGGTATAATCGGTACCATCAAGCATCATTGTATAGAAAAAGAAAAACTCAGATTCGTCCTCTATGATGAGAATCTTTTTACTCAAAATTAACTCCATTTAAATAAAAAAGAATTGAAGAAGAGATAAAAGGGACGTAAGATAACTCTGGCGAGGTCATATATTTGTAAAGTTATATTTTAATTAAGTAAATATAAGATGTCTCCAACGTACAGGTCAGCGCTGGACACATGATTTAATTTGCTAGTACACCGTCAACATTATTTGTAACGGTATGTGAATAACCAAAAAGGTATAGCATGTCATTGCGAGGGTCTTTTCCGAAGCAATCTCTTAGAGTTTAGA
>CAZPUD010000115.1:0-11669 GCA_964589115.1 uncultured candidatus Brocadiaceae bacterium
GACTGGAGGAACGGGTACATATCCGGGCCCATTACCGCCGTGCACCCTGCCCCAAGTGGAAATTTATATTTTTCTTTTCCATACACTATCCACATTTCTATTGTCGTCCCTGCTGCCAGGTCAAACAGGAAGTCAATATTCCTGAGCGAATCAACCCCCTGTAAAACCGGTAATGTTATCGTATCATGTCCGTAAAAATCTTTTGGGAAGGCGGAATAAAGATTTTCTCCCATGTTAATAATGAGTGAAGCAGATCCCGGCTTATAACCTAAAAAGGTGTAGTCTTCACCGTATTTTTTTTGATATTGGTTTGCTACCGTGGTTATTGCCTGTTCTGCCAGACCCGGGGCGCCAGGATAGTGCGTCATGCCGATCACCTTTAAGTCTCTGCTAAAGCAGTGGTGGAGGAAGGCAATGGCCATAGGCTGTAATTCCTCCTTTGATGAAGGATCGTAATCAAAGGAAATGAGAATGTGGGAACCTTTTGGTAAAGACTCAACTTTTTTGTAAACACCCTCAACCGGTTCTGACGCAGGTATTGGGAGTTCGAATTTCAGGATAAGGGAAACAATAACAGCCACGGTAATTATTGCGAAAATAATGCGGCGGTCTATCCGTAAAAGTCTTTCCACTATTCACCTCCGCCCAGATAAGATCGCTCAATACCAAAGATAATTTTCAGAGACGTCGCTATTGCCCCCAGGCTAACCCCCAGAAGGATGCCCCGTTTGGCGGCAAGATTAGGAACTGCCATAATCCAATCGGCTATTGCAGGAATGTATTGTGAAATATAGTTCCCAATGGGAACCCTCCCCAACATGACAATGACGGCCGCTATTAATAATACCGTTGATTCTCTCGTTCGTGCACGGAAGGTCCGGTAAGCCGCAGAGGCAATAAAGAAAGCCAAAATTGAAAATATGGTGGCCCCTGCCGGTACCTGTATATAATAGTAAAGCCAGTCAAACATGGTGCCGTCCTGCTTGTCATTCCAGAAGAATTTCCCTCCGTTTATCAGTCCGAAAACCAATGTAATGGTAGCTCCAAAGTAGACAAAAACGCTGTACCCCCATCCTTCTACCTTTCTTTTAATCCTTGTCCAGTGGAGATGGAATAAACTGTATGCCCCAATAAATACAGCAAAACCAGCTATAATTCTGTCCCACCTGGTTACTACCTCCAGTAAATCCTGTGACAGTTTGTGAGGTACATAATACTGCATAGCCATGAGTACGCCCATGACGAATGCAATGATAAGTGGAACGGTACGTTTAAGAAAATTCATATAGATTCCCGTTTAAATAAAATTTGTAACAGTTTAGCTTACCGCAGATACGGAGGTCGCAGAGGTTTTTAGGAGATAAAAAAGTAAAATTATGCAAAAGCTCCAATTTTATTTGTTTTCTCAGCGTCCTCTGCGGTGAACTATTACTTTTTTTCAAAAAACATCAAAGATATGTGTAATATATTCAAATCCAAAACTAGCCAATAAAGTTCCCAATAGTAACACAATAATGAGAAGTCCTTTCCCTACATCCTGGGCCCTGAGTGTACCCATAAGCATGGGTTCTCTTGATAAATATGCGCTGGCTGCGTAGAGTTCTTCACCGATCAGGGTGTAGTCACAGGTGGTAATAAAGAACGGCAACTGGGTATAGGCATCTGTACCGGCAATTTGTATTGCCCCTGTGGCAGCGCCGGTTTCAGCCAAAATCAGTGCTTCGGCATAGAAATACCCTACAAAAAAATTGGCAGCGGGCCTCTCACGGGTCATTATGCCGCTGACCGCCGCTACATAAGGGAACTGTTCTGAGGCTACCAGGAAGACGTTATCTGGATTATAAGCATCCGGACGCCCCGCCTCTAAATAAGATTCTTTAACTACTTCCTGGCTTACAGACATGACTATAGGGTCATTATTAACGACCTTTAAGTTGGCATCATAATCTGCTATCTTTCGCGCAATTCTTCCCAGAATATTGGTTGCTGCAATGGTTGAAATGCTTCCCATACCGGTTAGCCCGTGGACAAAAAGCACGGGTTTCCCCATCTCTGTAGCACGCCCAAGTGCATCGTCTACTGCATCAAGGCCACCTATTTTTCTTAAAAACATATTAGGATTTCTTCGTGCATGCATAATAAAATAGAGGATAATACCTGAAAGCATAATCATAATTACAAAATTATTTATTTTTTTTGTATGTATCAGGTTACCATAAGCAGTGGCTGACGCTATGGTATCCAGCGTAATTTTATTATCTCCGGCCGCCATTGCCAGTTTGAAATAATAGACTTGCCTCTTATCAGGTTTTTCCCCATTGAAAATTTTCCACGGATTGATCTGAATGTAGTGGTATTTACCATTTTCATTATTATAACCATAGATCTCAGGAACACTTGTCCGGTAGCTGGTATTTGACTTTATACGGGCAGCCTCTTTCTCAAATGTGCCGTTTTTGTCTTTATCAATATAAACTATGTAAAAGACATCGGGGGCATCACTGGGAGACGCCGGCCAGGTCAGAGATATTGTCTCACCGGCATCATTTGGGGTATCAAAGGCCTTGAATTCTGTAGGAGGGATAAGGAACGTAGGTAATTGTGCGAAAAGTGCCGTAGTAGTGAAAAACAGTATAAAAAAAACAGCAGTGTAAAAAGGTAATTTCTTTAATACAGTCATTTTTGTCGTATAACAAAGAGTTTCTCATTTATGTTTTACATCCAGAACCATAATAATCTTTGCAATTATAAAACATTACAGATAAATTACAACAGGAAAGTACTTGGAAATTTGCATCAATTTAGTCTTTTGGAAAATGCATTACCAATAAGCTCCATAGGGAGCAACCTGTTTGTAGAAAGATAAGGATAAGCAGATATTAGCTCCATAGGGAGCGGCCTATTTATCTGTCAATCATATACAGGTCGCTTCTGGCGGAACTATTTGCCCTTGATACAAGGAACGACAAAATCAGATGAAGTTGTTATCAATGGCAACCTAATTTAATCGTAAGGATCTCGGTGTTTTATGGTAGGGGCGAACCTTATGTTAGCCCAAATGGAAAACAAAAAATATTTTGAATTGTGCTGGATAAGGACAAACACAAGGCTCGCCCCTACGGTTGGCGATGAAAATTGACTATGAAATCTGTAGTTTCAATCTCTTTTTATTAGTCTGAGATCTCGTCTCGCTAGTTATCGTTTATACCTCAATCATCTCAACATTTGTCCGTGGAACAACGGCTGTAGAACCGTCGGGAAATTCAACTTCAAGGATGCGTACCATGGCTTCAGTCTCGATTTTTTGGGGGGAGAATGGCAGTGCTTTGATCTTGCCAATTTTTCCAAAGTAAGGTACACGGATAATCCTTACAGGGTCTCCAACCTCCATACCCCTTTCGATCGGTTTATCCGTTACCTCTTTTGTGGCGCTGCCTGCGGCATCATACGGTATTGTTATTTCCGGTCTTACCACACCAGCACGAATCTGTGTAGCACCATTGATTGAGGTCTTAGCGCCTGAACGGGATTTTAAGAGATCGAAGGTTCTCTGCGCCATTTGTATCCGGCCAAAACCTTCTGTAATGATAAGGGTAATGCCAATGTTTTCTGAACCTGTAATGGCTACCCCCAGGTCATATCCGAGGAGCTTTTTAAGATCTTTATCATCAAAACCACCGACGATAATTCCCCTGACACCGATTTTCTTTGCCTTGTCAATAACATCGTGCTGTATAAAGGACCCTCCAACAATAATCTTATCCTTATGTACAGGCTGTATACGATCCGATGTAAGCACATGTCCGGAATTATCTACAACGATTGCAAGCTCACCAACGGTCTCACCACCTACGCCAAAGATACCCTGAATATAAGTTGCTGTGGTTTCCACAACCACGCCCTCTTTTTCCATGATTTCCGTAACAGTGCTATCGATATAAGCAAATACCCGGATCGGTTTTGGAGGTTCCCGGAAGAGGATTTGTCCCGTTACTGTAGATATGGTTTCAATGGTGCCTGTGATGGGTGAAAGCAGTACAGATTTCAACATTTTAATCCACGGTTTGGTCTCGGCAATGACCTCATCTTTTTGGACAGAGTCTCCTTCTTTTTTCAACATATATTGCCTAAGATCTTTCGGCTGTATACCAAGACGGTTAACGGCATTTACAGCGTGCACTTTGCCAGGCAAGTGGGTCCTGGCTACAACATCTTCTGCCTTCAGGATATCGCCTTTTTTTACGACAACCTCTCCTAATAATGGCAGGACGCGCCGGCTGGTAACCTTTGTCCTTTCAGATACCCGTAGGCCCGGTGTATAAGCGTGTGTCATAGTTTAATTAAATACCTTATATTCGATTTATCTTTACAAATAAACGTGGATGGGTAGATGAGTGAATGAGTAAATGGGTATTTAACCCATCTACCCATCAACTCATCCACCCATCAACCAATTTATACCGGATAAGCATCAATAGCCTTCGTCCATCGCTTTAATTGTTCCACCCTCGATGCCTTATCCTTTGCCAATATGATCGGCCTTCCCCTCGTATCAATAACGATACCAACAACCCCACCAAAAAGTTTTTTGTTAACAGGTTTGCCTTTTCCTCCGCCGACATCAAAATTTTTTACTGGTATAATTTCAATTTCGGCTGTTTTATCGATATCAAGCGGGTAAATACGCAGTTCTCCAAAGGCAAGGGATTCCTCTATCTTTTTGCTATCAGGCATCGTTATATTATATGAAATACATTTTTCTTTTGGCTTTCCGGTAAAACCTTTAACAAGAGAGACGCATGTTCCTAAATAAATCAGGCAGTCCTTCTCAAAAACCTCCGTAGCAGCCTGTTCGTTTACCGTTGAGAGGACGCCCAGATGCGGCATCATAAAAATACTATCGACGGCAACCCTCGTTACTCCTTCCGGCTGAAAGGCATCAATCATCATGAGCATTGCCTGTGATCTGCGCGGTGCGTGTGAGAGTACACCCCCGCTGCCAACCAGAAGATCGAGTTTCAACATATCTATCAGCGTTTCTCCGGTAACTTCCTGTTTAAACGCCTCCGAAATGTCACGTTCCTTTTGTACCCCTTTAAGTCCTACTGCCAGGGATTTATGCTGCTCAAAAGATACCCGGAGTGCTTCACGGGATATGGCCTGTTCAATTTTTAGTTCTTCTAGCGTCTGGGGAACTGTTGTGGGACGGATCATCTTATTCTTAATCCTGTTCCGGAGGTCAGATTCGTCAATATCAAACGGTATCCATCTTAAAATATTTTCGAGCCCAGCTTCAGCCAATACATTTGAAATACTATAACTCATTCCAAGGTTGGCGCTGACTGTACGATTAAAAACTTCACCATATACAGAAAAGATGTCTGTAGTAGCTCCGCCAATGTCCACACCCACTACATTGATATTATTTTTTCTTGCAATAGTTTGTATGATAAGACCAACAGCGCCAGGTGTTGGCATAATCGGCGCCCCGGTCCATGACATAAGCTTTTTATAGCCTGGTGCCTGGGCCATGACGTGTTCGAGGAAGAGTTTCTGTATTTCCTGCCGTGCAGGGAACAGGTTCTCCCGCTCAAGCGTTGGCCTGATATTTTCTGTAATATGAAGTGAGGTCTTTTCTCCTAAAATTTCCTTTATCTTTTCCCGTACGTCCTTATTCCCTGCATAGATAACAGGAAGTTGAAAGGTCATACCAAGACGGGGCTTGGGGTTAGCGGCAGAGATGTATTCAGCGAGCTCAACTACATGGGTAACCGTACCACCGTCTGTACCGCCGGAGAGAAGGATCATGTCAGGCCTTAGATGCCTGATAAGATCGATCTTCTCATGCGGGAGGCGCTGGTCGTTCGATGCAATGACGTCCATAACGATTGCACCCGCTCCAAGGGCTGCACGCTGGGCGCTTTCTGCAGTCATGCTCTTTACTGCACCTGCTACCATCATTTGTAATCCACCGCCTGCGCTGCTTGTGGAGACATAGATGTCTACGCCTATATTCCCCTGTGCAGGCGTGATAATTTTTTCCCCATCCAGAATCTTCCGGCCTGAAAGTTCCTCTACTTCGGCAAACGCATTTAAGACACCGCGGGTAACGTCTTCAAAGGGCGCTTCAACCGTAGTGGGTGACTCCCCGCGATAGGTCTGCCTATACACACCATCCTTTTTTTCTATGAGAATTGCCTTTGTAGTAGTACTGCCACAATCTGTAGCGATAATAACGTTCAAATCACTGCCTCTTTTCTAATTCCTCAATAATTCTCTTAATCCCCTCTCTCTTTTCAAGGATACCCTGAAGGAGATCGTAATCGGCAGGTGAAAAGAGAAAGGTTAAAAACGGCCTTAAAAATACCATGAGCTGGCTTCCTATATAATTTAACGGCTGTGTACATTCAAGGAACAGCATGGCCGGAGTCACAAGCTTCCTTTTCTGAATTATGGTAATCAGCCTCGAAATAAGGGCTAATTCCTTTTCGTCTAAAGTATTATTTTCATCGGATGCCCTTACACGAAAAGCATGCGCAAATTCCCGGCGGATGGTTTGCCCGTCTATTCTGGGAAAATACGATAGTATTTTTGATAGAAAATTTTGTAAATACATATTGTTCAAAATGTTATCAAAGACACAGTGCTTTTGTCAAAATGAAAATAATATGAGTAATACTATAGCGTTTTTTCTTGTAATTATACATATGCATTCCTATAATTATTTGTATGTGCTTAGCGCTTTAACATAGACAAAATTCTGCTTTTTGAGTTATATTTAAGGTTTTAGAAGGGAGAAATGGTTCATGCCATATCTGGCATGGTTTCAATGTATTTCAGGTTGCGACGAAAAGTATGCGCTGAACGAAGTCATCTACCGGTGTAGAAACTGCGGTGATCTTCTTGAGGTGCGGCATGATTTAGACAAACTTCGCAGGCGTTCTCCAGAGTCATGGAAGAAGCTGTTCGATGAGCGTTATAGACGCACTACATGGCCTTACGGAAGTTCTGTTTGGGGCAAGAAGGAATTTGTCTGTCCGAATGTCGACAACAAGAATGTGGTCTCATTATACGAAGGCGGCAGTAATCTTTTTTGGGCTGAACGGCTTGGAAAAGAAATCGGTGCCGAAGACTTATGGATTAAGCAATGTGGAAACGCCCATACAGGTTCTTTTAAAGACCTCGGAATGACTGTACTGGTTTCAATGGTCAAGCAAATGATTGCCGAGGGAAAGAATATCCCTGCTGTTGCCTGTGCCTCCACCGGGGACACTTCTGCTGCACTGGCTTCTTATTGTGCCGCAGCCGGCATTCTTGCAATTGTTTTCTTGCCCAAGAATAAGGTATCCCACGCGCAGCTTATTCAGCCTATCGCAAACGGAGCCCTTACTTTGTCGCTGGATACAGATTTTGACGGCTGTATGAAATTGGTAAAAGAAATATGTACAAAAAACAATATCTACCTTGCCAATTCCATGAACTCCCTTCGTATTGAAGGACAAAAAACGGTAAGTATCGAAATAGTTCAGCAGTTCGACTGGGAAGTGCCTGATGTTATAATTGTCCCCGGAGGAAACCTTGGTAATACTGCTGCGTTAGGGAAAGGTTTCCTTATGATGAAGGAATTGGGTATGGTCGAAAAACAACCTCGCATTGTATGCGCACAGGCAGCCAAAGCTAACCCTCTTTATCTCAGTTACTTAAGTGGTTTTAAAGAATTTAAACCTATTAAGGCGGAAAAGACCCTTGCTAACGCCATTCAGATAGGCGACCCGGTTAGTTACAAAAAGGCTATTGCTGTTCTGAAGACCTTCAATGGTATCGTAGAGCAGGCAACAGAGGATGAATTGGCGAATGCTTCTGCACAAGCAGATAAGACGGGGTTGTTCTGTTGTCCGCATACAGGAGTAGCCCTCGCTGTTTTAATAAAGTTATTAAAGAGAAAAGAGATAATGCCTAATGAGAAAATTGTTGTAATCTCTACAGCTCACGGCTTGAAATTTCCTGAATTTAAGATAAATTATCATGAGAGTAAACTTGAAGAAGTAACCTCGCACTTTGCTAACCTTCCTGTAGAAGTTCCACCTCAGTATGATGCGATAATGACAGCTATTGATAAGAAGTTTGAGTGCGCATCCTTGTAAATATCCAGCGGTGCAAAGTCTCAGACCGATGAAAGAAACCACATAGCAGCAAAACCGCAACTAAAATTCTCGACATGGAGTATTTGATATGGAGTAATATAGAAGTGGAGTGATGGAGCAATGGATTATTGTTGTGAAAAAAAACCAATACTCCATTACTCCATAAAAGTTATGGTACAGATTAAATTCCTTGACAAAAAATAAGCTGTACTTATAATAACCTTGAAAGGTAAAACATATAAAAATATTTGGCTTTACACTACAGATTTTTTTCCTCCCAAAATTCTGCCATTTTTAAAGACCATAGTACAAAAGTTTTTATTCGTACTATTGATGAGGAATAAGAATTTGCCTGTTAACAACAGGTATTATTAAATTCCGGCAAGGGGCCTGTATGTATAAAGAAGTAATCTAGTAGTTATATTTGGAGAAGTTAGTTATGAATTATTTTAAGACAGCTATATTATTAATTGCATTAACCTTATTGTTCATTTGGGTAGGCAGTATGGTTGGCGGAAGGCAAGGGGCAGTCTTTGCTTTTATTATGGCTATGGGCATGAATTTCTTCAGCTATTGGTTTAGCGACAAAATCGTCTTAAAAATGTACGGAGCAAGAGAAGTATCCAGACAAAATGCCCCTACACTTTATGGGATTGTTGAAGAGTTAACAGGACGTACCGGACTTCCCATGCCAAAGGTGTACATCATGCCAACTAACGCTATGAATGCATTTGCGACAGGGAGAAATCCAAGTCATGCCGCTGTAGCTGTTACTGAGGGGATGCTTACTTCTTTAACACGGGAAGAGCTAAGGGGTGTCTTAGGTCATGAGTTAAGTCATATTTGGAATAGGGATATCCTTATATCTACCATCGTTGCTACGATTGCGGGTGCTATTATGCTGCTTGCAAATATGGCCCGATGGGGTGCCCTTTTTGGCGGTTTTGGCGGCAGAGACGAAGATGGCAACAGAGGCGGGGGTATCGGAATTTTGTTCCTGGCTATTTTGGCTCCTATCGCTGCTCTTTTGATTCAAATGGCCATTTCCCGTTCGCGTGAATATGCTGCTGATAAGGGTGGTGCAGAAATGACCGGAAATCCATTGGGATTAGCTAATGCCCTTGAAAAACTACAACGGGCAGCAATAACAAGGCCGATAGATGCAAACACAAATACGGCACATCTGTTTATTGTGAATCCATTGAGCGGCAGGGCTTTTGCCACACTTTTTAGTACTCATCCGCCAATTGAGGAAAGGGTTAAGAGACTCAGGGCTATGACGGTTTGATTGTATAATATGGTTTATCGTGGCAGTTACCCTGTTATCCTATGCCATGAAGATCAAAAGATACAATTTCGGTGGCTAGTTTAAAATTCTGAAGAAAAATCTCACTGTGTCTTCCGCACTCAGGTACCATGAATTACTGCACCGAAAAGAACTATGTTTTTATAAAGTGAAAATTTACTTGGAGGGATAATAAATGGTGCACTATACTTGCGATATGTGCGGAAAACCATTATTAGTAGAGGAAGACTTTCGATATGTTGTTAAAATAGAAATCTATACTGCATGTGATGCAATGGATATAGACGAAGATATAGATGAAGAATTCATGGATGATGGAGACGAAAGAGATGATATGGCAGACTCAGAGGAAATGTCAGAAGATGGAGAATACAAAACCTTTCGTTTTGATCTATGCACTAAGTGCCATAAAAAATATTTACAAGACCCTTTATTTTTAAAGTCATGGCATCGAATACGATTCTCAGAAAACTAAAAAACCACTTTTTTATTCTTTCAAATAACGACTATTTACAGTTGCTTATGTTTTTAAAAGAAAAACAAGCATACTGCTATGTTAAAAACAATCTATGGGAATGACAATAACAGAGAAGATTATTGCGGCACATTCCGGTCTCAAAGAAGTACATCCTGGACAATTTGTTTATGCGAATGTCGATATCTGCCTGGGCAACGATATTACTGCCCCTATCGCTATTGAAGAGTTTGAAAAGATTGGGGCGAAAAAAGTATTTGACCCTGAGAAGATTGTCCTGGTTCCTGATCACTTTACCCCCAATAAGGACATTAAATCTGCCCAACAATCAAAATCTCTTCGTAAATTTGCCGAAAAGTATCATTTGAAATATTATTTTGAAATTGGCCGGATGGGGATTGAACATGCGCTTCTTCCAGAGAAAGGCATTGTAGCACCCGGCGACCTTGTAATCGGTGCTGATTCTCATACCTGTACCTACGGTGCACTGGGGGCATTTTCAACGGGCATTGGAAGTACCGATCTTGCCGCATGTTTTGCCACCGGAAAAGTGTGGCTCAAGGTGCCTGAATCTATAAAATTTGTATTTCATGGTAAGCTAAAAAACTGGACGTCTGGAAAAGATTTAATTCTCTATGTAATCGGAAAGATCGGTGTGGACGGTGCTCTTTACAAGGCGATGGAGTTTACCGGTAGTGCCATTACCGGTATATCTATGGATGACCGCTTTACGATATGCAACATGGCTATTGAGGCTGGTGCCAAAAGTGGCATCATTTGCCCCGACGAGAAAACAGAGGCATATATAAAAGGAAGGGTCGGCAAAAAGTATGTAATGTATCAAAGTGATTCCGATGGTAACTACTCGCAAACATATGAATTTAATGCAGAAGAAATTTCACCTCAAGTAGCCCTCCCCAGTTTACCAGAAAACACAAAAGCGGTAGAAGATGTTGCGGGAATCAAGATTGATCAGGTAATTATTGGTTCTTGCACAAATGGAAGGATTTCGGATCTTCGGGTGGCAGCTCAAATCCTAAAGGGAAGGAAAGTACATCCTTCTGTCCGGGTTATTATTATACCGGCAACTCAAGATATTTATAAACAAGCACTGAAAGAGGGTTTAATTGAAATATTTATCGATGCTGAAGCAGTAGTTTCTACTCCCACATGTGGTCCTTGCCTGGGAGGACACATGGGGATTTTGGCGGAAGGAGAAAGAGCATTGTCAACGACAAACCGCAATTTTGTTGGTCGTATGGGACATCCAAAGAGTGAAATATACCTTTGCAGCCCTGCCGTTGCATCTGCATCTGCTATTACCGGAAAGATTACTCCACCCGATGAAGTGATAAAAAACTAGCAAGTCTTTACTGGTCAGTCCAAAAGCATATATCATAAAAAGAAAAAGGAGAGAAAAAGTGGATAATCTTGCTTTATCGGTTTAATGAAAAACATACAAGCGCATACTAAACACATGGGACTGTCCAAAAAGTCCGTAAACCATACAAAGGTAGGGGCTGAAAATCTTCAGCCACTACATATGGTACATTTATAAAACTTTTCTGACAATCCCAACCTGTAGGGCAACCCTTTAGGGTTACTGTCCCCGGTGTACATATTCAAACAAGGAAGTTCAGGCAAGGAAGCAAGGATAAATCCTTGTCCTGCGTCTTAATGACATATAAAAGTGCCGAAGGCATAAATTAAAGGGCCAGAAAAATAGTTAACATTTCTTTATCTT
>CAZPUD010000116.1:0-11625 GCA_964589115.1 uncultured candidatus Brocadiaceae bacterium
TAAATCCCATTGTACAAGAAAATATAAAAAAATTGGCGAATCTTGGTTTCAAAATTATTGAACCGGAAGAGGGCAGGTTGTGCACAGGCCGTATTGGTGTAGGAAGATTGGCCTCTGTAGAGAAAATACTTAATGTAATCAAAGAAGTGCTGGAAAAGAATAATACTTAAAGAGCGTATTAGATGGAAAAAATAAAAGTAAAGGTAATGAGAAAAAAAGGGTGTGAGGATCTGCCTTTACCACAATATATGAGTGAAGCTGCGAGCGGTATGGATTTATACGCGGCAGTAGATAAAGCAACTCAGATTGAGTGTAATGAGATTAAACTGATTCCTACGGGGATCCATATAGAATTACCTTTGGGGTATGAGGCTCAAGTCAGACCAAGAAGTGGATTAGCGCTAAAATATGGATTAACACTTGTCAATACCCCTGGTACAATCGACAGCGATTACCGTGGAGAGATTGGAATTATTTTATGTAATTTTGGGAAGGACCGATTTATTATAGAAAGAGGAGTACGGATTGCGCAATTAGTGATCCAACCGGTAATCAGGGCGGAACTTATCGAAGTTGAAAGCCTGGGAGAGTCCTGTCGTGGTATGGGTGGTTTCGGACACACTGGACAATAATGGTGGTGATAAACTTTCTTTTGAATTTCCAGAAGGAATAATATGGGATGGGGATCAAACGTTTTATACGTTGTATTACTGCGATTACCCTTATAGCCTCGGCGTTATTCATCTTTTTAAGTTTTATTAGTTACTCCCCCAATGATCCCCCTTTTGCAGATTATCCTGTTAACAGCCTTGTAAATAATTTTTGTGGAAAGGTAGGAGCTTTTGTTGCAGGATACAGTTTGGCAAGTTTGGGAAAAACCTCTTATCTGATAGCTGTCTTTATAGGCTGGTTGGGGGTATTATATCTTTATAGGGAGAGTATTGAATATCTATGGGCAAAAGCAATAGGGTTTGTTTTGTTGTTATTTTCAATTGCTTCTCTACTTACCTTAGGATGTTATATACTCAAAAAATCACTTCTATCTGCTAATATAGGGGGGATTTTTGGAATTGTGATTGCCTCCCGGCTCTATGAACATTTTAATCTTACGGGTACTCTTATCATTTTGATATTGGGATTAATTGTGTCAATTACGCTTTTACTAAACATTACTCCTGCTTCGCCATTTTTGAAAGTATCAAAGGTGAAAGGAGCCAAACAAAAGTCCGTAAAAGACATTGTGGATGTTAATGTCGAAAACCTACATCATTCAAAAGTAAATAAACATACTAACATAAACATTTTGGCAGATAACTCTACGGATCCATACCCTGCCAATGGTGTAGTAGAAATGATAGATAAACCACATGAGCCTTTAGATAAGCCCAAAAAAAGGTTTGCAGAGCAGCAGCGTCAGGAAGAGGAGGAGACAAATAATTATTCTTTTGAAAATACCAGAAAGGGAGAACATTCTTATAAATTACCACCTGGTGATTTACTGGAAAAACCAATATTAAAACAGTATGAAGATGACTGGGATCAAATTACACAGCGTGCGAATGTTTTAAAAAATACGCTTACGCAGTTTAATGTTAAATCGGAGGTTGTTGAGATACAAAGGGGACCTGTTATCACTATGTATGAATTAGAATTGGCCCCGGGAACGAAGGTTGGTAAGGTTGTTGGTCTCTCCGATGACCTTGCTATTGCCTTAAAGGCACCGAGCGTGAGAATCGTAGCTCCGTTACCTGGTAAGTCGTCAATTGGTCTGGAAGTGCCAAATATTCAGAGAAAGATGGTAACTTTAAGGGAGTTGTTGGAATCATCTGGTGAAACACGAAAAAAGATGGCTATTCCATTACTCATAGGTAAGGACGTAGCAGGAAATCCTGTTATATCAGATTTAGCAGCTATGCCTCACCTCCTCATTGCCGGAACTACTGGCTCAGGAAAATCGGTTTGCCTGAACTCAATTATATTGAGTATCTTGTTCTTACGGCATCCTAATGATGTACAGCTTTTGCTTGTAGATCCTAAAATGGTGGAATTTTCATTATTTCGTGAAATTCCTCATTTAATAAGTCCTGTAGTTACTGATATGAAGAAAGCAGCGGCCGTATTGGAGTGGGCAGTAAATAAAATGGAAGATCGGTATGCCCTTTTAGCCAGTGTGGGTGTAAAACATATTAACGGTTATAATAGATTGGGGATGTCTGAGATTAAAAAACGATTAAATCCGGAGGGTGATGCTAATCTGGAAGATGTACCCTTCCACCTGCCACATATCGTCATTGTGGTCGATGAATTAGCTGACTTAATGATGGTGGCGTCCAAGGAAGTAGAGGCATCGGTAATTCGCCTTTCTCAAAAATCACGTGCTGTTGGTATACATCTTATACTGGCGACGCAGAGACCATCGGTAGATGTTATTACCGGATTAATCAAATCGAATTTACCCTCCCGAATATCATTTTATGTGGCCTCGAAAGTCGACTCAAGAACGATTCTGGATCAAAATGGTGCGGAGAAGCTCCTTGGAGGCGGAGACATGCTATTTTTACCACCTGGGACGTCTAAGTTAGTACGGGTTCAGGGTGCCTATGTAAGTGACGAGGAGGTGAAGAATGTGGTTGAGTACTTGAGAAGATGTGCTGTACCACAATTTAGTCCGGAACTGAAGTGTTGGAAAGGGGCTACAGACAAAGAAAATAGTGCCAAAGACAATCTCTATAATGATGCTGTAAGGATTATACTGGAGACGCAAAGGGGGTCGGTTTCACTTCTCCAGCGACGATTGGAAATTGGATATTCCCGTGCTGCTAAATTAATTGACTTAATGGCCGAGGATGGGATAGTAGGTGAATATAAAGGCAGTCAGGCCAGGGAAGTATTTTTGACCCTTGAGGAATGGGATGCTCAGATGGCACGTATGAATCAGGAAGAATATGAAGTCTAGGAAAGTGGCTTTAATTAATTTAGGTTGTCCAAAGAACCTCGTAGATGCAGAAGAAATACTCGGCAGGGTTGCAGAAAGCGGAAGTACGATTTGCCAGTACCCTGAAGATGCCGAGGTACTTATAGTAAATACGTGTGGTTTTATTGATGACTCCAAGAAAGAGTCGATTGATGCAATCTTAAACATGGCAAAATTTAAAGAAGGTGTACAGGGTAAAAAACTTATTGTGACAGGCTGTTTAGCTCAGCGCTACCCTGATGAACTACGGAAGGAAATACCTGAAATTGATCATGTAGTAGGGTTAAAAGATTATGATACGTTGATCAGCTTATCCGGTTCAAATCGTAAAAGGAAAAATTTAGGTTCAACACAATGTAATGATGATTGGCGTAATCGCATCAGACTGACCCCAGGACATTATATCTATCTCAGGATTTCTGATGGGTGCGATAACAGGTGTAGTTACTGTGCCATTCCTGATATACGGGGGAGGTTCCACAGCAGGACAATTGAGAATATATTGGAGGAGGCACGTCAAGTTGCAAGAGAGGGTGTAAGGGAAATTAATGTTATCTCACAGGATACAACATCTTACGGCGTGGATTTATATGGAAAACAGAAACTTCATGTATTATTAGAAAAATTATCTGAGATTGAAGGCATAGAATGGATACGATTACTCTATACCCATCCCAGACATTTCTATCCAGAACTCACTTGCGTAATAAGTCAGCATGAAAAAATATGTAAGTATATAGATCTTCCTATTCAGCATATTAACAATGATATTCTGAAGAAGATGGGCAGGGGGGTAACACATGCCTCTATAGGGAGCTTGATTGACAATTTAAGAAGCCGCATTCCTTCGCTATTTTTAAGAACATCAGTTATCGTTGGATTTCCTGGAGAAACAGAAGAATATTTTGATGAGCTTTTAAAATTTATACAAAAAGCCCGGTTTGAGAGATTAGGCGCATTTACTTATTCAAGTGAGGATGGAACGCCAGCGGCATCTTTCAAGAAACAAATACCTAAAAAAATTAAGGAACAAAGATTAAAGGAGGTTATGCTGACGCAGCAGAAGGTTGTATTAAAAAAGCACAAAGATCTGATTGGAAAATCAATCCCGGTTATTGTCGATGAAAAGAATGAAACAAAAGAAGGATGGATTGGAAGAACATATGGAGATGCACCTGATGTAGATAGTAAGGTCATTATTCAGGAAAACAACCTGAAAGTTGGAGATATTAAAAGTATGATAATCACCGATATGATAGGATACGATTTGGTTGGAACGTATGGAATAAATGAAAAGAGGGCTAAATGAGTTCATTTGATTTCTCAAGATGTTCTGCATTAAATCTTCCCAATAGGTTAACTATGCTTAGGCTTTTGCTGGCTATTGTATTCTTTGTATTCTTATCGTACCGATGTTATATCATCGCTCTTCTCTTGTTTTTGTTAGCATGGTTGACTGACTGGCTGGATGGCTATTTGGCACGTAAGAAGGGGCTCTTAACTGATTTTGGACGCATTGCAGACCCATTTGTAGATAAGATTATCGTTTGCGGTGGTTTTATACTCCTAATACACTATACTCATGGTATCATACCGCCATGGATGGTTGTGGTGATTGTAGCCAGGGAATTTTTGGTTAATAGTCTCAGGAGTTATTCGGAATCAAAGGGCATTGAATTCGGGGCTACAATGTGGGGAAAGGCAAAGATGTTTGTTCAATCGTTTACTATCAGTCTGATCCTGCTGTTTTCCGCTTATTTTGAACATCTTGTATTTCTAAAGCAGGGGATTATTGTAATGGTCTGGCTTACGGTAATTATTACCCTGGTTTCTGGTATAAAATATATGGTTAAAGTTGGTCCTGCAATTTTGACAAAATAATAAATACATTAAGCAACTTTTACGTCAATACCCATCTTTATCACATTATTTAATTTATCCAGTAATTCTTCAAGGTTAACCGGGTTGATTTGTACTGCTTGCCCTAGGCTGATTGTCCTTGCTAGAGTATTCCTGAGGATGGGGTTTTTCAGTTGCTTAAATCCTGATGCAACTAAGATATCCAGTGTCTGAGGATACTGTTTTATAAGCTGATAAACATTTGTATTAGCAGTTGCAATCTTTATTTGTTCTGTAGCTTCCTCTTCCCGTACACCAAGTTGCATTGTCCTCCATGCGTTTATACCAAAACAAAACATCGCAGCATATTCGATAAAACCACTGATTCCCATGATTGGATAAAACTGCGGATAAATATGCGATGATACCGGCTGGGCCGCCACCCTAAACACACAACCAACATTCACCAGCACGAAAGTTACGTTAAGTAATTTTAAACTATATAATTTTACCCCTTTACTAAGAGGTATCATTTTGGATGCGCAGCCTAAGATCATCATGCTGATGAAACCCACAAAAATAGCATGCCGGTATGCGCCAAATAAGGCGTGAGAAACTTGTGTTCCTGAAATACTCTCATAAATTGTATATGTCAAGAGAGCGCTTTCTGAAATAAACAACCAAATGAGTGCGGCTCTGATAAATTTTCTAAATCCTACCGGTAAATTGACCGGATTCTTAATTACTTTCTTATTGTTAAACAGATTCAAACTATAAATAAATAAAAATACGCCGAATGTTTCTAAAATTCCTGCTAAACAAAAAATTACAGTAAAAAAACCATAAAGATTATCGGTATACTCTCTATAAAACCCTGATAATATTCGTAATGCTATTGAAATATTTAAAATACAGAGGACATAAGCATTAGTTTTCCTGTCAGGTTCCTGTATACCAAGGAAGATCGGTAGTGTTTTTGCGAAAATTCCAATAATAACCATACAACCAAACCCCACAATCTGGATATGACGGATCGGATTCTTAAAAGCATCCGGGATATCTGTGTTCTCTACTATGGTGAAATGGAAGTATAGAAAAGCGAAAACAGCTGCCTGTAGAATAAACCAAAGATAACTGGATAAGAGAAACCCCTCATAAATTTCAAACTTTTTCTTCTCTGAAGAAAAATATGTCCTAAAAATAACGTAAATAAAAATGGCTATTGAGGCAACTTGAAGTAGACATCCGGCCAGGACAGGGATCTTCAGGAAGAATAAACCAGAATAGTACGAGACTGTTTTGAAAACAAAAGAAAGAAAAATTCCTGCTATCATCAAAAAGAATGATTTATAAGCCAACGACGTGCTGTATAGCATAGAATTCCAAAATTTAGGAAGGGCAAAATATGAAATACCTATGATAAACAGACCTACCCACCCGTATACCTGTGTATCGCCGTGTGTTTCTGTAAGTATCCAGGAGACAGAATCAAGAGAGCCGTTGAATGCCATGTAGGCCAATAGTGCCGCACCATACAGACATCCTGTGGAAAGTACAATAACAATAGCTGTCTTAATGAATATTTCATAAATGTGTTCAGATTGAGGTTTCGTAATAGCGACTTCTTCGTTTGAAATAACTTTTCCGTCGATGAGTTCCTGAAGATCATTGACCAACTTGGTAGGGCTGATATTATGCATCTTGGCAAAAAAGGAGAGTGGCTTTTCGGGAAGTATATTGCCGCCGCACATAATACCATAGGTCTCGAAGATACGGCGGGTAACAGGATATTTTTCAACAATCTCTCTGACAGTACTCTCTTGACGTATCCTTTCCATATATGTGGTCCCTTATATATGATTCCTTGACGCATCTCATGAGACGTAGCTCTCATTTATAAAATAACATCGAAGAAAAACATATTGTAATTTATTGAGTGCATCATGATAATATGAAACAGTTTAGACGTAATATATCAGACATATTGAGAAGTGTCAATGACTTTCTATAATAGTGTTTACACTCTTTTTGTTTTGCTTATTTAAGTCTGTTTTGTTATTTATAGTGGTATTACCATCTACATAGGAAACCTTCTTGCTTATCGTAGAACAAGCAGGGATGTGTTGTCTTTATCTTTTGAAAAGCATATGAAAAAATTTTGATATATAAAATAATCCATGCGTAGTATTGCATTAACAAATCAAAAAGGCGGTGTAGCTAAGACAACAACTACAGTAAATCTAGGTGCCTGCCTTGCCCAGATGGGTAAAAAGGTCCTTTTAATTGATCTGGATCCACAGGGGAATCTGAGCTCGTGGCTGGGTCTTGATATTCATAATCTCGAGCGATCCATGTACAATGTGTTTCTGGAAGAGGTTTATTTTGAGGAAATTCTGGCAAAGACCTGTATTGAGAATATGACTCTGGCCCCGTCTAATGTAGCTCTGGCAGGTGTGGAAAGGATCCTTGCCAATGAAAAAGGCCGCGATCTTATACTGCGCAAACGCTTGTTGCCTATCGCTGACAGGTATGATTACATTCTGCTGGATTGCCCTCCTTCGCTAGGTTTGATTACTATTAATGCACTAACCTTTGTAAAGGAAGTTTTTATACCGGTAGAAACAAAAGTACTGGCCCTCAATGGCCTTGTAACATTGATGAATACTGTACAGATAGTAAAAGAGAGATTAAATAACAGCCTTGAGGTGACTGGTATCATTGCTTGCCGCTTCGACGGCAGAACAAATCTAAGTAATGAGGTGTATAACCAGATTAAAGAACGCTTTAAGGAGAAGGTTTTTCATTCAATTATCAAAGAAAATACCCGTTTGGCTGAATGCCCTATATCAGGAAAACCAATTACTCTGTACGCACCTGATAGTTCTGGTGCTGCCGACTATACAAATCTGGCAAAGGAGGTAGTAGAAAGAGAAAAAAAATAGAGCAATACAATTATTTTTGTAATTGAGGTAAATATATATTTTTCAGTATAATTTATACTGTACCTTACATAATTTTGCTGACTTTTGAAAATTGGCTCATTTGTGAGTATAAATTCGATATAAGTATTTAAAGTTTTATACTGTTAATCTTATTCACTTCTTTTGTGAAACTTATATTGTATATATATTGTTAACTACTTTAGTGATTAGTTCAAAAGTAGTAACACGACATTAACTTAGGATAAAACCCAGTTCATATTAAGAATAATAAAGAGGAGAAAGCTACGATGACCCCGCACTATGAAAGAACGCCTATAAAGTTTAATGAGTATTGTAGCTTTTATTATTATATTTTGTAAAGGCTTAAGCCCTTTTCGTTTTTATATGTTAGGAAAAGAAGATGAAAAAAAGAATTCTTATAATAGATGATGAAGAAAATATAAGATTTACCTTTGAAAGTTTCCTCTCAGATGAAGGATACGATATAACAACTGCTAAGAATTACAACGAGGCCGTGGCTATGATAAGTCAGTATGACTTTGACTTAATATTCGCAGATATTATCCTGGGTGGAAAGACTGGAATAGATATTCTGAGAGAAGTTAAATGGAGAAATCTTAATTCCCCTGTTGTTATGATTACAGGAGCTCCTGATATTAATACCGCTATGGAAGCACTTAGATTAGGCGCTTTCGATTATGTTTCAAAACCTGTACGGCAGGAGACTTTAATACACATTACAAAAATAGCATTACTACATAAAGAATTGTTAGATGAAAAAGAAAAATATCGCTTAAATCTTGAAGCGATATTTAAAAGTGTAAAGGACGGGATCGTCACAGTGGATAAAGAACTATCAGTATTAGAAATCAATGAGGCGGCGAGAGGTATTTGTGATTTATCCCGTGATGCCATTGGAAAACCATTGGGTTTTCTTCAAAAACATTGCAATGGGCAGTGTCTCGAAGCCGTTAAGAAAACCATTAAAGAAAAACGGCCAGAAGAGATACGTCGTATTGAATGTAAACGTAACCGTCGTCAGCAGCAAGTTGTGAATGTTACTACTTATCCGCTGCTTGACAATAAAGGCGCCGTTTTAGTAGTAAGGGACGAGACACATCTGGCCGATCTGGAACGGGATATGAGGGAACGGCTGCAGATGTATAACATCGTCGGTAAGAGTGAAAAGATGCAGATGATTTATTCTCTTATAGAAGATTTGGCTGATATTCAAACTACAGTCTTAATTACAGGAGAAAGTGGAACCGGAAAGGAACTCGTTGCCGAAGAATTACATTATAAAGGAGGACGCAGACAAAAACCCTTTATTAGAGTGAACTGTACTGCTTTATCAGAGAGTTTGCTTGAAAGCGAGCTTTTTGGACACGTAAAAGGTGCCTTCACCGGTGCTATACAGGACAGGGTAGGAAGGTTTCAAAAGGCAGACGGCGGTACAATATTTTTAGATGAGATTGGTGATATATCACCAAGGATGCAGCTGCAGCTTTTGAGAGTGCTGCAGGAAAGAGAGTTTGAAAGGGTCGGAGACTCTACTCCCATTAAGGTTGATGTAAGAGTTGTTGCTGCAACGAATCAAAACATACAGGAAAAGATTAAACAGGGTCAATTCAGGGAAGATCTTTATTACCGCCTAAAGGTAGTAGAAATCAATCTGCCACCATTGAGAGAGAGAAAAGAAGATATACCACTTCTTGTAAAACACTTTATAAACAAATTCAACAAGAAATTAAATAAGGAAATAGAGGCTATCTCTTCTGACGTGCAAAAGGTGTTTATGGACTATCCATGGCCGGGTAATGTAAGAGAACTGGAACATACCATGGAGCATGCATTTATCTTATGCAGGCAAAAAACTATTACAGTCAACCATCTGCCGCAGACTTTTAAAGAATTTGCCGGAACAAAAAAGCTCCCTTGTGAGAATATGAAAGATAACGAATCTCAGGCAATTCTTCAAACACTTAGAAGGACCGGATGGAATAAAGTTATGGCCGCTCACCTGTTGGGTATTAGCCGGCGTTCAATCTACAGAAAAATCAAAGAATATAAAATAAAGATGCAAGATTCCTGATATGTATACCCTTTTATCACTGTGTAACTCGCAGTTTTATCTTGTATCATTCGATGTGTCATGTCACACATTTGTGACGGCACACATTTGTGGCATGACACACATTTGTGTTTTTTTTAACTACTCTGGATATAGTAAATTCCAATTAATCTGATTTGTGAGATGATCATGTAGCTTCTTTTCTTTTGATTGTATTTTGGTATCATTTTTATCATTTCTTTGTTTTATTCTCATGCCTTATATCGGTTCATTACTTGTAAATATTCTGACGTGCGGCGTTATATATTACATCAAATCCTGCTAAGTAAGAAAAATAACATAAAAGATAACATTAGTGTAATATTTTTAAAATAAGGTCTACGAGAATTTATCTTTAAAAAAATTTTATTCTTTTTTCCATTTCTTTTAAACATATTGGCACGTATTTTTCTTAATATCTTACATCGCTTTAGGATTTTAATAGGATTTTAATCATCTGATAATGTTTTTTGGGATTTTTACTTTAAACTTTTTTATCACACGGTTGCAAAAACTAAAGGAGTAATAATGAGCGAAAGAATTCTCGTAATCGATGATGAAGAGGGTATCAGGTTTACATTTGAGAAATTTCTTTTAGATGAAGGATACTTGGTAACAACCGTCAAAGATTGTAATGAGGCTTTAGCAAAAATTGCAGAATCGAATTTTGATTTGATATTTGCAGATGTCGTATTAGAAGGTAAAACCGGAATTGATTTCTTGAGAGAGGTCAGAAATAGAAACTTAAACTCTCCAGTCGTTATGGTTACAGGTAGTCCTAATATTGAGACAGCTTCCGATGCGCTTCGTTTGGGTGCATTTGACTACATTCCTAAACCTGTGAGGCAGGAAACACTATTACGAGTTGCAAAGATAGCGTTACAGCACAAGTCGTTGTTGGATGAAAAAGAGAAATACCGCTCAAACCTCGAAGCTATCTTTAGTAGTGTAAAAGATGCAATTATTACAGTAGACAAGGAATTGTCTGTATTAGAAATCAATGAGGCAGCAAAAGGTATTTGTGATTTATCCCGCGATGCCATTGGAAAACCATTAAGTTCCCTTCCAAAATATTGTAACGGGCAGTGTTTGGATGTACTTGAAGAAACCATTAAAGAAAAACAGCCAGTGGAGATATATCGTGTCGAATGTAAACATAAGCTCCGCTCACAACAAGTTGTTGCACTCACTACCTATCCACTTTTGGATAATAAAAGCGTGTTCTCAGGCGCTGTTTTAGTAGTGAGAGATGAGACACACTTAGCCGATTTAGAACGGGATATGAGAGAACGCCAGCAGTTCCATAATATCATTGGAAAAAGCGAGAAGATGCAATCTGTTTATTCTCTCATAGAAGATTTGGCCGATGTTCAAACTACAGTCCTTGTTACAGGGGAAAGTGGTACAGGGAAGGAACTTGTTGCTGAGGCGTTACATTACAAAGGTGAGCGTGGTCATAAACCTTTTGTGAAGGTAAACTGTACTGCTTTATCAGAAAGTTTACTCGAAAGCGAGCTTTTTGGACACGTAAAAGGTGCCTTCACCGGTGCCGTACAGGACAGGGTAGGAAGATTTCAAAAGGCGGACGGCGGTACAATATTTTTAGATGAGATTGGTGATATATCACCAAGGATGCAGTTACAGCTTTTGAGAGTGCTGCAGGAAAGAGAGTTTGAAAAGGTTGGAGACTCCACACCAATTAAGGTTGATGTAAGAGTCATTGCTGCCACGAATCAAAATCTTCGTGAGAAGATCAGGCG
>CAZPUD010000117.1:0-11596 GCA_964589115.1 uncultured candidatus Brocadiaceae bacterium
AACATTAATAAAATTAATAAAAAACGGCAGCTATTTGGCCATAAATCGAAGTCGGCACTCGCAAGGCCAGTTGTAGAGTTTACTGTTATTACATTGAAGAATGCATACCGGAAAGAATTTCCTAAATTATAATAACGGCTATCCTTGGCTCCACCATGAAAGGATTCTGGTTGGCTGAAGTATAACATAAGTGCGACAAATACGACTGCTATGAAAATTAGACCTAAAAAAAATCGTAGTTCTGAATTTCTTAGGACTTTTTTAAACTCTTTCTGAAAACACATGTAGTAAAGTGAAAAGTTGCACCCGCCAATCAACATAAAAACCCCAACTGCAATTTCTATATAAAGGTTATTATAATATGCAATACTGGTATTTTTTGTAGAAAAACCACCGGTGGATACTGTTGTAAAAGTATGACATATTGCATCAAAAATTGGCATCCCACCACAGATGAAAAGTATTATCGTAGTAATAGTAATGGAGAAATAAATTATCCATAGTAGTTTTGCTGTTTCACCAATTCTCGGTCTCAACCGGTCAGCAGTGGGTCCACTGACCTCCGCGCTAAAAAGCTGATAGCCACTTACTCCCATAGCAGGTAGTAAGGCAACAAAGATGACAATAATACCTATGCCACCTAACCAGTTGGTAAATGCCCTCCAAAAAAGGACGCTGTATGGTAATATCTCGACGTCTTTTAAAATAGATGACCCCGTTGTTGTAAAACCGCTCGTGGTTTCAAAAACTGCATCACAGTATGTTGTACATACACCAGAATACCAGTAAGGGAGTGCGCCTAAAAAGATACATGCAATCCAGCTAAAGGTTACGATGGCTAAACTTTCCCGGATGCCGATGCTCTCTTCTTTTTTCCTTGGAAGGGCCTTGCTCAATCCGCCTAAGATACCCGTAATAATGATGGTATAAATAAACGCCCATGTGGCAGTATCATCTTTGTAATAAAGAGATACGCCCAATGGTATAAGGAGGATACCGGCCAACATTAATACAATGTTACCTACCGTATACAATACAATAGGAATGTTCATAAGGGGTATATTTTAAAAATGGTAAATTTTGGCTCATCCCCTTTTATTGGAAAAGAGGGATTGAACTCTCTCAATTGCATTGGGCAGGGCAAAAACGATAATACGTTCGCCAGGATTTATGACTGTACTTCCTGTTGGAATCTGCATTACGCCTTCTCGCACAATAGCACCAAGGATAGAACCTTGCGGGAAGGATATTTCTTTGAGGGGTTTGCCGACAATCTTTGAACCCTCTTCCGCAATCAGTTCCATGGCTTCGGCTTCACTTTGATGAAATTTTATAACGGAAAGGGTATGTCCTCGCCGGATATGCTGCAATATAGAGCCTACAGTAATAAGTCTTGGATTTATTACAATATCTACACCCAGTGAATTGATGATGGTTACAAATGCAGGATCTTCGGTAAGCACGACGGCCTTCTTTGCACCGAATCTTTTGGCTAATAATGAAGATAGTATGTTAGTTTGTTCGTTTTCAGACAGCGCTACAAAAAAATCGGCAATATCAACGGACGATTCCTTCAGTAGATCAATATCAAGGGGACTTCCCTGAAGTATTATCGTTTTATCAAGAACCGTTGCCGCTTGTTGTGTTTTTTCTTTATCAGGTTCGATTATGGTTACATCGATTTTCTTTTCTTCCAGTTTTTTTGCTAGTTCAAGGCTTGCCCGGTTTACTCCAAAAATGATCACCTTTTCAACTTCATCGGCCCGTCTGTTTACCATAGGTAAAAAGAAGGGTAACGCCTCTTTGGCGACTAGTACAAAGATATTATCGTGGGGGAGCAGCTTGGTTTCACCTGATGGAATGACCATCTCTCCGTTCCGCTGGATGGCAACAATAAGGAAGGAATCGGTAGCTTCGATTTCCTTTAATTCTGAAAGTTTTTTCCCGGCTATAGGGGCATCGGCAGGTACTATAAACCCCCTCAAAAGGATATCCCCTTCAGTAAAATCAGCAACATATATAGCCCCAGGGGTTCCGATTATATTCAAAATAGAGCTAATGGTAATCTTTTCCGGGTTTACTAAATGGTCTATATGGAATCCATTTTTGTGTAAGGCTGGTTGTTTATTATTAAATTCGGGGTTCCTTATCCTGGCGATTTTGGTTTTAGCCCCATAACTGTGAGAGAGCATACATACAACCATGTTTATCTCGTCGCTATTGGTAACAGCCAGTACCATGTCCGCATCTTTTACTCCGGCTTCTTCCAGAATCGTGGGTGAGATGGCACTTCCCAATACAACAAGAACGTCTAATTTTTCAATAATACGTTTAACGAGGTCCTGATCTTTTTCTATAACTGAGATATCATGTCCTTCTATAGAAAGTTGTTTTGCCAGATTAAACCCAACAGCGCCGGCACCAATAATAAGAATTTTCATAATACTATATGATATTCTCCTTAAAATATCGTTACTTTTTATTCTCAAGGCTGGAAGTCTGTTTTGATTCTAAACTCTGCCCTGCCATTTTTAGATTGGCGGATTCTGCTAAGCTCATTTCGTGTAATCTTTGGAATTGTAGTTTGAATTCATTACCGCCGAAATTAGGATCCTCCATTTTTAAACTTTCAACGAGATTCTTTACATTATCATATTTCTCCTGTTCAAATAAGATATTAGCGATGTCTAAACGACCTTGCCAGCATAATTGGCTATTTTGAGGAGCGTCTTTTATCCAGACAGAATACCATTCTAAAGCACGATCAAACTGTTTCAGTTCTTTTAAACTCTGTATAAGATATGTTTTTACTGTATCATCACCCGGCAATTGTTTTACAATTTCTTCATAGAGAGTCAACGCCTTTTGCCAGTCTTTTACGGCAGACAGAGTCTTGGCCAATTTAACCTTTGCCTGTAAAATTTCCTCTTTGAATTCAGGTTTGTTTGAGTACTCTGCAATTTGTCTTCCAAGGACAATTTCAGCCCTTTTGTAGTCCTTATTCGCATAAAAAGTAGTCGCTACAGTATCCATGGTTTCGAAATCCATTTTTTTAATATTAATAAGGGATTCCGCAGCCTGTTCCGCTACCCGTTTATCAATGTCCTGCATTGCCTTTATTAGAGATTCTATTGATTGTTGATTTCCTATCTGTCCCAATGCTGTTACGGCAGATTCCCTTACCCGTGCGCTTGTATCGGATAACAATTTGATGAGTGATTCGACGCAAGTAGTATCTCCAATTTTACCAAGGCTGTCAGCAGCATACCAACGTACGCGTTCCTGATTGTCGCTCAGGGTTGCAATCAAAGGTTTTACTGCACGGGTATCGTGAAGTTTTCCTAATGCTGCCGCAGTACACTCCCTTACTTTTGGTTCGGTATGGTTTAAAAAAGTGATTAGGGATTCAACCGCTTTCTTATCTCCGATTTGTCCAAGGGCTTCTATAGCAGAACATAAAATTGATAAATTTCCATTTCTGTTTAATGTTGAGATTAAGGCTTCTACGGCCTCTTGTTTTCCTAATTTACCTAATGATTTTGCTGCCTTTTCCCTGACTGCCGGGCTTTCATCGTTCAGGACATAAATTAAGGGCTTAACAACTCTCTCATCGTTAATTTCTCCTAATGCATGAACTACTTCAATACGAACCTCTTCTTGTTTATCTGAAATGGCATTGATTAATGCATCAATTATAGAAGGATCTTTGATCTTTACTAACTCTTTTGCAGCGAATATTCTTACCTCAGGATGATCGCTCTTAAGGGTCTCAATCAGCGGCTTGGGATCAAGCTTATCCGGCCGAATTTCAAGCAATTTAATAGACTTTTGCGCTACTTCAAGTTTTAGCTGTTCAATTTTTGATTCCAGATTTTTTGTATTTTCTTCTTGTTTTAGTACAATATCCTCCAGCCATTGTTCCCGTGTTTTTGTCTTGTTACGATTCCACCATTCTTTCCACCATGCTGAATCATTATTGTTTGCCTGTTTTGTTATCTTCTCAAGAGACTTCATTGCAACCACTCTTAATTCATGATCGTTCATCGCAAGCATTTTGATTAATGGTTCAACGGCATCCCGGTCGTTCGTATTGCCCAGTGCCTTAGCCAGAAAAATTTTAATATTTACTGGCTGGCGAGGGTCAAGTAACGCCTCTGACATCTTTCGGATAGAATTTCTTGTCTTTAACATTCCCAGTGCTTCTGCTGCCTCGGTACGTACCGGGATAGATTCATTGGCAAGCAGATCAATTAAGATATCCGTTGCACGGTCATCTTTGGTAAATCCAAAGGCTTTAATAACAGAAATCTGTACATCCTCGCGCTCATTACGGTCTTTTAGTATCTTTACAAGTGGTTCCTGCGCGTGGAGGAGATTTAAACCAAGCAGAGAAATAGCTGCAGAACTTCGTATGGTAGGATCATTTGAATGCAACAATTCCGTCCATTCTTCTAATTTACGCCGTAGCTCAATATCGGTTTTTGGCTCTACCTTTTCAACTACGATTTTTCTGGGGATTGTTGTACATCCAAGTATAGTAAATAAAATCAGGGGTATTAATACAATTTTATAAAATTTTAATTTTATTTTCTGCATATATGCAATTGTTTACAATCTAAATCTAGCTAAATATTAGTGGTTTATCTAGAAAAGATAAGCTTTGGTGAGAATTAATGTTGTAACCGGGTATTATAATGTAGCAAATTTTACTTCTCAGGTCAATATATAAGATAATTTGGAATCTATCCTTATATATTTTTTCGTGGTTTAATATAGATATTGAACAACCTTTATAAAATTGCTATGATTCATTATCAATATAGAGAAGAATATTATAGTAGATCACTCGTTCTAGATAAAGGTTTAAAATGGGATTATTTGGGAAAGTTATATAATGAAGGGAAAACTTATTGTTATTACTGGTATCGATGGCAGCGGCAAGACAGTACAAACAAAACTTCTTTACGAGCGATTGAAGGGCGAAGGTTATCCTGCGGTAACAATAGATTTCCCTCAGTATGGAAAAAGCTTTTTTGCTGATATGATTACAAAATATCTCAATGGCGAATTTGGAAGTGCGGATTCGGTAAGCCCATATTTAGCAGCACTTCTTTATGCAGGAGATCGTTGGGAATGCAAAGAGCAGATAAGCACCTGGCTTAAGGAAGGTAAAATTATTGTATCAAATCGATATGTATGTGATAACATGGCCCATCAGGGTGGAAAAATCAAGTGTTCATCTGAAAAAGAAAAATTTTTTCAATGGTTAGATAAACTAGAGCATCATGTGTTTGCCGTTCCAAAGTCTGATATAAACATCCTGCTGTACGTTCCAGTAGAGACAGCTTATTATCTTGTAGAAAAGAAAGAGCAGCGCGCTTACCTGAGAGGAGAAAAAAAAGATATACATGAAGAGGATATTGGTCACTTACGGTGTGCACAGCAAACATTTATGGAAATTGCCGGTAAAAATAAAAACTGGATAACCGTCAATTGTACAAAAGACGGTGTTTTATTATCTGAGCAAGCTATTGCTGATATTATTTGGAATGTAGTTCTTGATACGTTACAAAATATACCTAAAGTAAAGGGATGTTCACATGAAGCATAGAAAAAGGATTATTATTATGGGAGCAGCCGGACGGGATTTCCATAATTTTAATATTTGCTTCCGTGATAACCCAGAATATGAAGTGGTTGCATTTACAGCGACACAGATACCAAATATAACAGGAAGACAGTATCCGCCTACGTTAGCGGGTAAGCTTTACCCAAGGGGAATTCATATCGAGCCTGAGAAAAAATTGGTGTCAATCATTAAATCTTATGATATTGACGAGGTAGTATTTTCCTATAGCGATATTTCACATGAATATGTTATGCACAAAGCCAGTCTTGTGAATGCAACTGGTGCACAATTTACCCTTCTTGGTACAAGACAGACCATGATTAAAAGCAAAAAACCTGTTATTGCTGTCTGTGCCGTTAGAACCGGCTGTGGAAAGAGCCCTGCCTCACGAAAGATTTGTAAGATTGTAAAAGAAATGGGGAAAAAAGTTGTCGTTGTAAGACACCCGATGCCTTATGGTGATCTGGCTAAGCAGAGCGTACAGCGATTTGCCTCATATGATGATTTTAAGAAGCATGAATGTACAATTGAAGAGATCGAAGAATACGCCGTTCATATAGAACAGGGTAATGTCGTTTATGCAGGTGTAGATTACAAGGCTATATTATCAGAAGTAGAAAAAGAGGCTGATGTTATTGTATGGGATGGCGGTAACAATGATACTCCCTTTTATACACCTGATGTTTATATTACTATTGTTGATCCACATCGGCCGGGGCATGAGCTTAGCTATTATCCTGGAGAGATAAACCTTCTTCTGGCAGATATTATTGTTATAAGTAAAGAAAATACAGCAGGACAGGAAGATATACGTATAGTTAAAAAGAATATCGAAACATCAAATCCCGGAGCTGCCGTTGTAGACGCAGCACTGCAGATAACTGTTGAAAGGCCCGATCTTATAAAAGATAAGCGTGTGCTGGTTATTGAGGATGGTCCAACGCTAACTCATGGCAATATGGCCTTTGGTGCTGGAGTTATAGCGGCTAAGCAATATGGTGCAAAGGAGGTTATCGATCCCAGACCTTATGCCGTAGGATCGATTGCCGATGTATTTAAGAAGTACACACATATAGATAGAGTATTACCTGCGATGGGCTATGGACATTCACAAATGGAGGAATTAAGGGAAACAATAGAACGTGTCCAATGTGACATAGTAATTATTGGAACCCCGGTTGATTTGAGAAACATCATTCAAATAGGCAAACCTGCCGAAAGGGTACGATACGATTTGGAAGAAATAGGAACATCAAGGCTTAAGGAGCTTCTGGAGAAGGCACTTGCTTAAATGGAAAATTAATTGATGCGGGGAAATCAGGATGAAGAGCAGGATTATTGTGTTTGCTATGGGAGGAAATGCTCTTATCAGGGAGGGACAACGGGGTACCATTGCAGAGCAGTTTGAGAATATACGGAAGAGTCTGGATGGTATTATTTACTGTTTAAGGCAGGGATACAAGGTAATTATTACTCATGGGAATGGGCCTCAGGTGGGCAATATGCTCATTATGGTGGAGGCAAGCCGGGATCAGGTGCCGGAGCTTTCGCTCGGTATTTGCGTAGCAGATACTGAGGGGGCAATAGGATATATGATCCAGCAGTCTTTAACTAACCGGCTGCGCAGAGAAGGAATTGATAAATGTGTTGTTACTGTATTAACACAGGTTATTGTTGATAAGCACGATAAGGCTTTTTCAAATCCTACAAAACCTGTTGGTCTTTTTTTTACAAGGGAACAGGCAGAACATTTACGGAAGGAAAAGGGATGGTGTATTATAGAGGACAGCCATAGAGGCTACCGGCGGGTTGTTCCCTCACCTAATCCCTTAAAGATTGTAGAAGAGCGTGCCATAAAAAACTTGCTGGAAGCGAATGATATCGTTATAGCGGCTGGTGGTGGAGGTATTCCGGTTATTCTTAAAGAAGACGGAGATTTAGAGGGTGTCGATGTCGTGGTTGATAAAGACCTTGCCTCAAGTGTCCTGGCCAGAGATGTAAAGGCCGGCTGCCTTATGATGCTTACCGGTGTGGAACACGTTTTTTTAAATTTCAAACAACCGAACGAACAGGCATTAAGTAAATTAACGGTAGGAGACGCCAAAGAATATTTAAAGAAAGGCCATTTCCCTGCAGGGAGTATGGGTCCAAAAATTCAGGCAGCCATAAATTTTCTGGATTGGGGCGGAGAGCTTGCGGTTATCACGTCGATAGATAAAGTTAAAGAAGCCCTTTTGGGCAATATGGGGACAAGAATTACAAAGTGATATAGGCGCTTAGCGACTCAATATCGACAAAATTTTGTCGATATGCCGAAGTGTTTAAATTCGAAATCCGAATATCGAAATTCGAAACAAATCCTAAATCTTAATTTTCAAATGTTCGAAATGAGGTTTTTGTCATTGAGATTTTGTATTTTAGAATTTGTTTCGTACTTCGTGCTTAGTATTTCGTATTCTGAGTTGGTTCAATCGTCCACGATTGAATCGGAACGTTTAGCATGTTTTATACGCCTGGAGTAAACCGAAACGTATAGGCCCATGCTAAACACATGATTTAATCTACAAGATTGAACCAACCATAGTCGCGCTGCCAAAGGCAGCCTAACTTAAATGATTTAATAAGTTGATAAATGAGATAACAAAATTATAATACAAGTAATCGGCTATCATGAATTAGCTAAGGCTTGTGTTCAATTGCTGATAACTGATTGCTGACAGCCCTGATCTTCGTGGACAAAAATTTGTTAATTATTTATAGCTGGCTGAAGTTTTTACGTTTATCTTCGCTCCTGCGCTCTGAGGCATTGCCTCACTGGTATATTGATTGTACTTTATCATTAATACTTTTTAAAGAGGGAGGTGTTATATGTGTACGACATGTGCAAAACATAACCCCGGCGTAAAGAAGAAAAAGGAAGAAGCTCCGAAAGCGAAGGAATCAAAAAAGGGAAAAAAGAAGTAAATAAAAATCCCCTCCGGTGATAAGTTATCGGAGGGGATTTTATGTAAGTAGACAATAAGCCGAGTTCTGTCATGGGTGATCATTTATCTAGCCTCACAGTTGCCGGTGAGATCTAACGGCTTACCCAGAGGTATTAACGAAGCGGACCGCTTCATCCCTCCCTATTTAGCCTTTCTCCCAGTGGGGTTTGCCATGCCTCCTATGTCACCATAGGAGCGGTGGGCTCTTACATTAAGTCGGTAAACGACCCCGCCATTTCACCCTTATCCCATCCAGATGGATGAGACGGTATATTTTCTGTTGCACTTTCCTTCCCGTCACCGGGACTCCGCGTTACGGAGCACTGTGTCCTGTGGAGCTCGGACTTTCCTCCCGTTCCTTCTTTTGTTGCAGAAAGAACCGACGACCACCTAGTCTACTTCAGGATTTTTATTAATCTTTTTTGCTCTTTTCCAGATAGAGAATTCGACCGCAGCTATGGCAAAATGTGAGGTCTTTGCCAGACATCAGTTGATTAAGTGTTTGTGGTGTTACTGACATGAAACAACCCTGGCATACCCCGTTAACGACACTTACCACGGCTACAGCATCCTTGTGGCTTATCAATCTATTATACTGTTGCAGGGTATCGTTGTCTAGCATAGCTGCATATTCGTCATGTTTTTTTTTCAACCCGGCAATTTCATTTTCTATTACCTTTATATCCGCCTCTACCTGTTTTTGAAGTTCCTTTAATTCTGACTGTTCATGTTCAATTTCGTTTTCAAGGGATTTATATCTCTGGTGCATCTCTTCATTTTTTGTCATCATATTTAAGATTTCGTCTTCCAGTACGGACTTATCTGCTTCCTTTCCTCCAATTTCGGTCTTTATTGCACTAAACTCTTTATTCGTCTTAACCTGATTCATTTGGAGTCGTAACTTATTAATTCCGGCCTCCATGCTTTTCAGGTCAAGTTCCTTGATATTGATATTTTTCTGGAAGTCTTTTATATTTTCACCTAGTTTTGATAGTTCCGCCCTCTTTTGCTGAATTTTGTTTTGCTTCTTTTGTGTGTCATAATTTCTGTAGAGTTTATCACCTTCCAATCTTTTCAACTTCGTATCTATTGATTGCAATCTTCGAAGCGCCTCTATTCTCTCGTTCATAGATTCCTCTTATAACAGGTTTTAAAATTAAGCATGATTGTATAGGGCATCAGCAGTCAGCAATCAGCTACCGGCCCAGGATCTGATTGCTGATGGCTCATGATCTATTTTATCGGTTTGACGCTCCACCTTGCTGGATTATTTATACTGTTAAATAGAGCTGATTAGAGATATGTTAGCCTCCACCAATTCCGTCCAGGAATCCTTCAAGTTTTCGGCTTCGAATGGGATGTTGCAATTTCCTGACCGCTTTTGCCTCAATCTGTCTTACCCTTTCCCTTGTAACCTTAAATATTTTACCAACTTCTTCAAGTGTATACGTATAACCATCACCAATACCGTAGCGTAGTTTAATAATTTCTCTCTCACGGTAAGTTAATGTTTCCAGTACACTTTCAATTTTATCCTTCAGCATCTCTTGAGTTGCTGCGGATACCGGGGATTCTGCCTTCTCGTCCTCAATAAAATCGCCAAAGGAGCTGTCTTCGCTTTCACCAACAGGCCGGTCTAAAGAAATTTGATGACGGGATATTTTGAGGACCCTCCTTGCTTCTCCTACCGTAATCTTTACTTCTCTTGCGATTTCTTCTATAGTCGGTTCACGGCCTTTTTCTTGTAAAAGTTTCTTGGAGACATTCCGGATTTTGCTCATTGTCTCAATCATATGTACCGGAATACGGATTGTTCTTGCCTGGTCTGCAATAGAACGGGTAATTGCCTGGCGTATCCACCAGGTGGCATAGGTGCTGAATTTGTATCCTCTCCGATACTCATATTTGTCTACTGCTCTCATGAGACCCGTGTTACCTTCCTGAATCAAATCAAGAAAGCTTAAACCACGGTTTCTGTATTTTTTTGCGATACTTACGACTAATCTTAGGTTTGCCCCGGAGAGTTTTCTTTTGGCAGATTCATGTTCCTTATAGATGTTCTCAATAGATCCTACACGGCGTTTCAAGGTTTTTGAGGACTCTAACACAGTATTCTCTAATTTCTCATATTGAATTTCCAATTCCTTATAATGGCCGTTGGATTTAGAACGTGGCCTGCATTCCATAAGCTGCGATTCTAAGTTTTCCATTTCGGAAATAATCTCCTGTAGTTTCTTCATCATAGGCTGTATCCGTTTTGTACGGATATTTATTTCTTCAAGAAGATCAATTCCCTTTCTCCTTCTGTTTCGAATTGCCCTAAGTAATCTTATTTTCTCTTTTTCGGAGATTTGTTTCCGTTTTGCACGAATATAATCCTCTTTATTTTTTTGGAGGATGTTTTTAAGAGTTTTAGCGCTCTTCGGAAATTGTTCTAAAATCTCTTCCTTGCAATTATCAACCATTGCATTAACCTTCAATGTGCGGTCAAAGGAAAGCTCCCCGTTATTGACATCTTCTAATATTCTTAGACAGGTTGCTAATGAGAGGTCAGAGTGAAGTACCTTTTTCAAGAACCTTTTCCTTGTGATCTCGATTTTTTTGGCGAGCATGATCTCTTCATCCCGTGTAAGGAGAGGAATTTCTCCCATTTGTGTGAGATACATACGGACAGGATCATCTATCTTTTCCGTAATAGTAGGGACTTCGCCAAATTCTAAATCGACTTCTGTAAAAATTTCTCCTTCCTCTGTCCCGACAACATCGTGTGCTTCAACATCTGTTTCATCAATTAAGTCGATTCCCAACTCATCTAACATCATCAGAATATCATCGATCTTCTCTGGAGAAACATCAGCATCATCAGGTAGCATGTCGTTGAGTTCTTCGTATGTTAAATATCCCTTTTCTTTGCCTTTCTGTACAAGATGCTTAATTTTTTGATTTAAATTTTCCATGTAAAGATAGACCCCCTTAACAAGAT
>CAZPUD010000118.1:0-11573 GCA_964589115.1 uncultured candidatus Brocadiaceae bacterium
TGGTTTTTGTTCTATGAGGTACGTTGCTCGTAAAATAAAGACATATCATGTACTTGCATTATTCGTTCTGCTGATTATTAATCAAGATCATACTTGTGGATTTACTGACCAAACTTCCTCAAGACATATCATTGCAGGGAGGAGCAGCTCTGCAGGCGGAAGTATCATTTCCCGGGAAAAGTGGAGTTTAATGTATGCAAATAGTGAAGAGATTATTGACAAGGATGGGGCGGCGAAAAATGCTTTTGATGGAAATATAGACACCCTATGGCGTACTGAGAGTTTAGATAATGATAACTATATTCAGTTCCATGAGATCCAGATTAATCTTGGCAATTATTATGATTTAAAAGGTTTCCGGTATCTTCCAAGTCAGGACGGAAGTACTAATGGGCGAATCGGCCAGTACGAATTTTATGTAAGTGCCGATGGCATAGACTGGGGTACTGCTGTGGCTAAAGGAACTTTTCCGAATGATGCTATGGAAAAAGAAGTTTTATTTGCAAAAACAATCGGGCAGTATGTACGGTTGAAGGCGCTGTCAGAGGTCAACGGCAATTTATGGATTTCTATAGCAGAAATAAATCTGCTGGGTGATTTATCAAGTAACTATCCTCCGAATGGAGTAATCGATACACCGTCAGAGGATCTTGCCATCAACATAGAAGATTCAATAAATTTTTCTGGTACAGGAACAGATCCCGATGGTAATACACCTCTTGTTTATGCATGGAATTTTGGCAGTTCGGGAATTTCAGACTCTTCTCTGAAAGAACCCGGCTTAATCCAATTTAACGAAGCAGGAACTTTTACTGTTACCCTTACAGTTACTGATTCTCTGGGACTTTCCGATCCTACTCCTGCAACCCGGGTTATTACTGTGCAAAATAATTATAGTGAAATTATTTCCCGGAAGAATTGGAGTATAAAATATACAGATAGCGAAGAGTTTGATAATGAGGATGGATCGGCAGAAAATGCCATTGACGGAGATACCGCTACATACTGGCATACGAGGTATTCAGGCGGTATTAAATCATATCAACCCCATGAGATTCAAATTAATCTTGGAAGGATCTATACTATTAATGGTTTTCAGTATTTACCACGCCAGGATAATAGCTCAATTGGGCGTATTAAACTTTACGAGTTTTATACAAGCAATGATGGAACAAATTGGGACAATCCCATAATGACAGGTATTTTTGCTAATGATGAGATGAAGAAGGAAGTTTGGTTTGATTCTACCCCCGCTAAATATGTACGTATGAAATCTTTAACCGAGGTTAACGGATTTGCATGGACTTCAATGGCAGAATTGAATCTTTTCGGATACTCATCAAAAAATCAGGCACCAAATGGTGTAATTAATAGCCCATCCTGGCACACGACGATCAATCTTGGTGATTCTGTAAATTTTTCAGGAACAGGAACTGATCCCGATAATAATACACCTATAACGTATTTGTGGAATTTTGGAAATTCCGGCATTGCCGATTCTTCCTCAAAAGATCCCGGACTGATACAGTTTAATAATCCGGGAACCTTCGCCGTAACTCTTAAGGTTACTGATGCCCTTGGCTGCAGTGATCCAACCCCTGCAGCCCGCGTTATAACGGTAAATGACGGCAGTTCCAGCAGTGGAAGAGTTGTTCCACAGATTAACTGGAAGCTGTGGTATGCAGATAGTGAAGAACTTACCGGTGATGATGGGGCAGCAGGAAATGCATTTGACGGAGATACAACTACCTATTGGCATACAGAATGGTATAAAAGCAGTTCTCCACTGCCGCATGAGATACAAATAGACCTTGGGGCAACTTATGACATTAGTGGTTTTCGCTATCTCCCCAGGCAGGACGGTGGGGTAAATGGGCGAATTAGCCAATACGAATTTTATGTAAGTAGTGATGGTGCAAATTGGGGTAACCCCGTATCTGGTGGAACATTTGCCAATAATATGACAGAAAAGGAAGTCTTGTTCAGCCCAAAAACCGGCCGATTTGTTCGCCTGCGAGCGATAACAGAAGTTAATAATAACTCATGGACTGCGATGGCAGAAATTAATGTATTGTATCAATGCTCGGAATCTTTTGTCCAAATACTTAACCCCAGTGATAAACATATACAACCATCACGAGATCTTTCAGTATCTGCTTCAGCGTGTTTAAAAAATGGTTGGGGGGTAAAGTTTGTTTTGGACGTGGATTCAGGAAGTAGTAAAAGGAGGTATGTCGATTACAGCCTACCTTTTGAAACCATCTTTTCGAACCTAACCCTCTCTGAGCATACGATTGAAGCTTTTGTTGTAGACATCTCGGGAAATAGAATCTCAGGCGAAGGTACCTATAATAAAGTAATACAGGTTGGTATTGGTGATTATTATATCGCATTAGGAGACAGTATCACGTTCGGAACAGGAGATGATGATCCATCAGATGATGAATCGGCAGATGGAAGAAATGCAGGGGGAGGATATCCACCTGTATTAAACGATCTTCTCACAGAGGCAAAGGGTTATCCACATACAATTGTTAACAAAGGGTTTCCCGGTGAAAAAGCAAAAGGTGGATTATCCCGGGTCCCTTCTCTTCTTGAAAAATACCCATATGCCCAACGTTATCTAGTTTTCTATGGAACCAATGATTCTGAAGGTCTACTGCCTGTTCCAAGTGGAAAAGGTTTGAAATCTGGAAGTGATGGATATCCCGGTTCATTCAAAGATACAATGCAGCAAATCATAACACTCATTAATAATGCCGGAAAGGAGGTGTATTTTGCAAAAACGCCGTATACCCTGGTCTCTTCTGTGAAAAACAGCCTTATTCAGGATTACAATAATGTTATAGACGAGTTAGTAGAAGATACTCAAAATAATATAACGTTAAAACCCCCCGACTTCTATACATACTTTAAGGAGCATCAGGAAGAATTGATTGATGAACTCCACCCTGGCGGAACCGGATATCGCTCTATGGCAAAACTTTGGCTTGAAGTACTAAACCAGTAAATAAAGGGATAACTATTTATTTTTTGAAAAATTTCCGGCAATAACAATGTGCTACATACCATGTAGGGGCAGGCTTAAAACCGCCCCTACAATAAATATCATTTAAACAGTAGAGGTGATTTTAATTATGTATTCATCTGCCATCATACGAAGAAAATGTAAATCGGCATGGATGCGTTTTTGGATGCGTTTTTCTGGACTCAGTACTTTTGGAAGGTTCGCCACCCGCCTTGCAACATGGTTCGCACCACCTTACTATGCACGTTGTTACCTGTCGCACTTTACACCAAAAGGTTATATTTCTCCAAGCGCAACAATATATCATGGCAACTTGAAGCTAGGTAAAAATATTTTTATCGGTGATCGTGTAACGGTTTTTCAGGATAACGATGGCGGATCTGTAGATATTGGTGAACGCTCACACATACATGTTGATACCTTCATTGAAACAGGTGCAGGCGGCAGCGTGAAGATAGGTACTAATACACATATACAACCACGGTGTCAACTGTCAGCGTACAAAGGGGATATTATTATTGGATGCGGTGTACAGATTGCACCTAATTGCGCATTCTATCCATACAACCATAGTTTTGTACCACATACGCTTATTATGGAACAACCGCTTATTACAAAGGGAAATATCATTATCGAAGACGATGTCTGGTTAGGTTTCGGCGTTATTGTACTGGATGGTGTGCGGATTGGCAAAGGCTCTGTGATTGGAGCAGGCGCAGTAGTGACGCACGATATACCCGCAGGCAGTGTGGCGGCAGGAATACCTGCAAAAGTCCTAAGAACGCGCAATAGTATAACCTAGTACATCGTCAAGATGATTCATAATAGGTGATAGAGTATCCGTCATTGCGAGGGCGTTTTTTCCCAAAGCAATCCCTTTTGAAGTATTCTCATGGTTGGTTCAATCTTGTAGATTGAACCATGCGTTTAGCATGTGTCTGTACATTTTGGTTTACTCCAGGCCTATGAAACATGCTAAACGTTTCGGTTCAATCGTGGACGATTGAACCAACTCTGAGATTGCTTCGGAAAAGACCCTCGCAATGACATGCTATACCTCTTTTGGATATTCCCACACCGTTACAAATAATTTGACAGTGTAATAGTACACAGTTTTTGTAATAAATCCTATAAGACGTTTAATGAAAAAGGAGTATATCAACGATGTGCGGAATAGCAGGCCTAATAGATCTTAACGGGAATCCAATAGATTCTGAAATTTTGAAATCCATGACCGATGCTGTCTGCCATCGTGGTCCCGACGATGAAGGTTACGCATTAATCAGTCAGAATACATTGAGTTTCCAAATGTATGCAGGTCATGATAGCTCACCGGCTGTACAAGAATCATATCCTAAACTCAAAAAATCAAATATTACCTTCGAGGCAAATCTTGGGTTAAGCCACCGGAGATTTTCTATTATTGATCTATCTGCCGCAGGACATCAACCGTTCGTTGATAAAGATAATGCGTGCTGTATTGTATATAACGGTGAAATTTATAATTATGTTGAAATACGGGCTGAACTGGAAAATTGTGGTGTTGTTTTCAGGTCACACTCCGATACAGAGGTGTTGCTTGAAGCATACAAAACCTGGGACGTGGACTGCTTTAAGCGATTTATTGGGTTTTGGGCCCTGGCTATCTATGACTTTAGGAAAAAACAGCTCATACTTAGCAGAGACCATATGGGTAAAAAACCTTTATACTGGGCAAGAATCCAGAATAGAGTTTACTTTGCGTCTGAAATAAAATCACTCCTTCAGGTGCCTGAAATAGCAAAAAACAAAAAAGTTAATCTCGATGCCATCTGGTATTGGATAGACTCCGGCCTGCGGGATGTAAACTTTACAACTTGCTTTAAAGGTATTTTTACCCTTCCATCGGCTTCATGGACAATCGTTAATGAAGATTTTCCAAATAAAATAAATATTTTTTGGAAGATTCCGGGTGAGCGTATGAGTGAGGCAGATATTGGCATATCTAAAGCTGCTGCGTCGATACGGGAGACACTTGAAAAAGCAGTATCAATCCGTTTGCGTTCGGATGTGCCTTTAGCATTTGAACTGAGTGGAGGGCTGGACTCTTCAACCATTTTAGCGCTGGCTGCAAAAGTGCATCCTGAACGAATTACTACTTATACGATCCGGTTTTCTGATCCACGTTGGGATGAGGAGCCATTTGCCCGCTCTGTTGCAAAACATTATAAGGTAGATTACAGGGTAATTGATTCTCCAATGGATTCAATATGGCATAAAGTACTCTCTTTTACCTACCTTCAGGAGGAACCCTTTCATTCACCGAATATGCAGACAAACCAGGCCATATGGACGCTTATGCGTACTCACGGAACTAAGGTAGTACTGAACGGCGTTGCCGGTGATGAAATGTTTGCAGGCTATTCCAGATATTTTCCAAAGGTTCAGTGTGAGAATATAAAAACGGGGAACTACTACGAATATATCAAAAATGCATTATTCAGGTCTGAACGGGGAAATAGCATCCGAACCTTAGCACTGTCACCTGCAAGGTTTGCATGGCATCTCCTGAAACACAAACAGCGAACCAGAATCTTAAATTGGAGAAATAGTTGTTTTTTACGCAATGTCTTGGCACCTCAAATGCAGTATTCTGCTGAGACGCTAACGGAGATTTTGTATCTGGATGCCACAAATACGCTTATTCCGTATTGGCTGCGTTTAAATGATAAGGTGTCAATGGGTGTACCTGTTGAATCACGTTCTCCTTTTCTTGATTACAGGGTAGTCGAACTGGCTATGCAGTTGCCGGTAACCTATCTTGTACGTAATGGATGGCACAAATGGATTCTGCGAAAAGCACTTGAAGATTGCTTGCCACCTGATGTTCTTTGGAGAAAACAAAAAATGGGTTTTCCTTTTCCATATCGGGAGTTTTATAAGAATAGTAAAAACGTCATTGATCTTATTATGCACCATATGGATAACCCATATCTGGACTTTTCCGGCAATGTCAAACCATATATAGACTGGACGGTAATTAGTTTTATCTTATGGTATGAGTTATTCTTTAATGAGAATCTCCCATTATTTAAAAAAATCGAGGATATGTTTCAACGCACTCCGAAAACATCCGTTTCTGAATATGTACCAGAATTCCTGACTTCGTGTGTACCAGGATAGTATCTTTAGAAAAATATTTTGCCGACGGCATGTAGGGCAAACCTTTAGGTTTGCCTTCCTGTAATAAACACGAGATTAAAGAATAAACGCAAGGCTAAAGCCTCGCCCTACACTTATTTTTTGACTTGTTTGGGTTAGGAATTTCTTTGATCAGAAAAAAGCAATTGTAATGAAACCGAACATAATTATCAGCACATACTACTCACAAAAATTTAGTGACGTCAAGGCTGACTCAGATTTGTAGATTGAATTACACGTTTAGAACAGGCCTACAGTCCCTGATTTGCGCCGGACAATTGAAATGTGCTAAACGTAAGGAGGATATATGTGATGAGGTATAAATCTATAATTTCAATTCCATTTATGTATAGTATTTTTGCATTGACGTCCTGCAGTGACAGTTCTCTCGGTAACTCCAGAGAAAATGCTGTAGGTCCTTTGGTTATCGATTCCAGTAATCCCCGTTATTTTTCAGATGGTAATGGGAAAACTGTATATTTAACTGGTTCTCATACCTGGAGCAATCTCCAGAAGATAAAAGGCTACGATTTTTCAACCCTTCCTTTCAGGGATTATCTGAAACTAATCATCAAAAATAATCACAATTTTATAAGACTTTGGATCGTTGAACATGCATGGGAAGAAGGTAAAAATGTATCTGTTTCCCCGCATCCCTGGCCGCGTACCGGTAATGAAAAGGCATTGGACGGTAAGCCGAAATTTGATCTGTACAAGTTTGATGAGAAATACTTTAAGCGGTTACGCACAAGGGTAAACGCAGCAAGAAAAAATGGGATCTACGTATCGGTGATGTTTTTCGATGACTGGAGTACAGAACATGCAAAGACATGGAAGGGCCACCCGTTCCACCGTGATAACAATATTAACGGAATTGACGGTGATACGGACAATGATGGTTTAGGACTTGAGTTTCACACCCTCCGTGATCCTGCGATTGTCAATTTACAGGAAGCATATGTAAAGAAGGTTATCGATACCGTTAATGACTTGGACAACGTCATGTACGAAGTTGCTAATGAGACTGGTGTATCCATAGAATGGCAGCACCATATGGTTGATATCATCAGGGAATATCAGAAACTGAAAAACAAGCAGCATCCCGTTGGTATGACGGTTGGATATCCTGTACGTGAAGTGACTAATCATGCCATATTTAATAGTGATGCCGATTGGGTCTCACCAAACGGAGAAGCGGATTATGCGAACAACCCTCCGGCTGCTGACGGCACAAAGGTAGTTATCATCGATACTGACCATATTTGGGGAGTAGGGGGAGATAGTATATGGGTATGGAAATGCTTTTTACGTGGCCTGAATCCGATATACATGGATGATCTCGGTTCAAGCGGGATAAAAAAAGCCGTCCGGAGGGCAATGGGATATACCCTTATGTATGCAGATAAAATGAGTCTTAAGGATATGGTACCACACAATGACTTATCTTCAACTACGTATTGCCTGGCTAATCCTGGTCTGGAATATCTCATTTACCAGCCGGTATCCAGGACACCATTTACAGTAAATCTTACTTCAGGTCAGTACAATTATGAGTGGTTTGATCCACGCCGGGGAGTTATTAATTCGGCAGGTTCATTCACAACCGAAGGTGAGAATAAATCTTTCAAACCTCCATTTAGAGGAGATGCAGTGCTTTATATATATGTACAATGAGATAACATGCTCTGAAAGTAGGGTGGGCATTGCTCCATATACATCAAGCTAAGGGAAAAGATTTTCTTTGTATGTTTTTTATACAGTTCGTAAGTCTATAGATGATGGAGTGATGGAGTGTTGGATTTTTTACAGCACTACTCTACCACTCCATTACTCCAAATAAAGTATTTTTGTTACAGTTATGCCGCTCCCAGCGGGTTCTGGTTTGCAACCTGAACCCATGAGTTTATACAGATAACGGCGTTGTGAGTAATTGAAGACATGATGGGCAATATAAAACATGGGGTTCAAGTTACAAACTTGAACCCACCTGGGTGTGGTGTGGCCGTAACCAAAACCATCGGCATGGAAGTAATGGAGTGATGGAGTATTGGAGTAATGGAGTAAAAAAATTTCAATACTCCAATGCTCCGGCACTCCAACACTCCATAATGTTGGTTTGTCCGTTTATCCTGAAAACTGCTTAAGTAAGATGAGAGTACTATACAATGAAATCAGAACCTTTAGTCAGCATACTAACCCCGGTATATAACACAGAAAAGTATTTGGCGGAATGTATTGAGAGTATATTAGCCCAGACCTATAAAAACTGGGAATATATCATTGTGAACAATTGCAGTACCGACCGTACATTAGAAATTGCAGAGAGATATGCAAAAAAGGACGCACGAATTCGCATCTATAATAACCAGAGTTTTCTGTCACTTATTCAAAATCACAATGTCGCATTTCAGCAGATAGACCCTGGAAGCAAATATTGCAAAGTTGTTCACGCTGACGACTGGTTATTTCCTGATTGTATAGCAAAAATGGTAGAAGTTGGTGAAAAGTATCCATCAGTAAGTATCATAGGCTCGTATCGTCTTGATGATGTTTGGGTAAGTTGTGATGGGCTTCCTTATCCAAGTACTGTAGTGCCTGGCCGGGAAGTCTGTCGTTCTACATTCCTTGGAAATATATACGTTTTTGGTTCACCTACTACAACTATGATAAAATCTGATTTTGTAAGAAGCCGCAGGCTGTTTTACAATGAAAATAATCTCCATGCAGACCGGGAAATTTGTTTCGATCTGTTACAAAATTCTGATTTTGGCTTTGTACATCAGGTTCTTACGTTTACAAGAAGAGAAAATGAAGCGATGTCATCTTTTGCACGCAGGTTTAATTCTTTCCTTTTGGGGGAGCTTATCATTCTGAAAAAATATGGTCCTCTCTATTTAAGCAGTAAAGAATTTAAGAAAATTTATAACAGGATGCTAAAAAAATACTGCATATTTCTTTTTAAATGTTTTTTGAAATTAAAAGAAAAGGAATTCTGGAAATACCATAGAGACGGCCTTAGGCAGAATGGTTTGAAAGAATTTGTATATCCAATGAATGTGGTTATATTTTTGAAACGTATTTTAAAGTTTAAAATAACAATTTAAGTAACAGTTTAGTTTTTTGAAATCAGAAAAATCAAAATCCGAAGCACGAAATCCGAAACAAAATCAAATGACCAAAATTCAAATAAAAAAGCTTTTTTAACACCACGAAGAACACGAAGGGCACGAAGAAAAAAATTATAAATCAAATCTTTTGATTCCCCTCCTGGTTGGTTCAATCTTGCAGATTGAACCATGCGTTTAGCATTTGCCTGTACGTTTTGGTTTATCCCAGGCGTATATAAAACATGCAAAACGTTTCGGTTCAATCGTGGACGATTGAACCAACTCTGAATTGAAGAAAAAATTATAAAACAAATCTTTTTATTCCTTTTACTCGATTAGACAGATTATCAAATTCCATATATTATGTCTTTCTTCGTGTTCTTCATGAGCTCCGTGGTTAAAACCTTTTTGGTTGTGGCTACGCCACGCTATGCAATCTATGTTTCCTGCGTGTTTTAGTCATTCAAATATTAGAATTTAGAATTTGCTTCGAATTTAGATATTCAAATTTGTCCCAAATCAAAAAGCGTGACATGTCACGCTTTTGTAAAGACACATCTTTGTATCATGTCACACTTTTATTTTACACATTAAGTTAACCATTCTCTATTTTCTGCTGCGGTGCTTTATATTTCCTGTGAGGTATCAAGAAAACATATTTTTTTCACTCATGGTATATATTTTGATAATTGATATCTGGAGTTAGTATGGGGTTTTAAACATTATAAAACTTGCCAAAATCTTTATTAAAGGAGAAGAGACAGAGATATGAAAATAGCTATACTTGCCGGGGGCTTGGGTACACGCCTTGCCGAAGAAACCGAAGTGAGGCCAAAACCAATGGTTGAGATCGGTGGCCGGCCAATTATTTGGCATATTATGATGCATTATTCTTATTACAATTTTAAACATTTTGTAATCGCCCTTGGTTACAAGGGCGAAGTGATTAAGAAGTATATTGTTGATTATTGTTCAATTAACAGCAACCTGACGGTTGATTTGAAAAACGGTGATGTGAAGATCCATGACGGGGCCAGAAAGGATTGGGTAATTGACCTTGTAGATACCGGATTTTCAACACAAACGGGCGGCCGTCTTAAAAAACTGGCTCCATATTTAGGAAATGAAACTTTTATGCTGACGTATGGGGACGGAGTATCTAACATAAACTTACAAGAACTGCTGAGTTTCCACCGCTCTCACGGCAAACTTGCTACGTTAACTGCTGTGAGACCTACTGCGCGTTACGGTCATCTGAATCTGGTTGGTGATTGTATAACAGAATTTACTGAAAAGCCCCAAACGAGTGAGGGATGGATCAATGGAGGTTTTTTCGTTCTTGAGCCAAAAGTCTTTGATTACATTGACGGAGACGATACTTTTTGGGAAAGAAAACCTCTGGAAAGGTTGTCAAAAGATGGACAATTGATGGCATATCGTCACGCATCTTTCTGGCAGTGTATGGATACCCTGCGCGACAAAATATTATTACAAAATCTCTGGCAAAGCAATAATGCACCATGGAAAATCTGGGAGGAATAATACATGCGTATATTGGTTACCGGGCATAAGGGCTATATTGGTACTGTCTTGACACCCATGTTAATAGCAGAAGGACACGAGGTTGTAGGATTAGACAGTGATCTTTATGAACAATGTACCTTTGGAGACGGAATTATTGACATCATTACAGTAAAAAAGGACCTTCGTGATGTAGAAGCATCCGATCTGGATGGATTTGATGCCGTTATTCATCTTGCCGGCCTTTCAAATGATCCGCTTGGGGATTTAAACCCAACACTAACCTATGAGATTAATCATATTGCATCAGTACGCTTGGCAAAATTGGCTAAAGAAAACAAAGTTTCCCGATTTATTTTTTCATCATCGTGCAGTACCTACGGTGTAGCAGGTGAAAAAATGGTGAACGAGGAGGCCAAGTTTAATCCTGTCACTCCATACGGTATATCAAAAGTACTTGTCGAACAGGAAGTAATGGAGTTAGCCGATTCAAATTTTAGTCCAACGTTTCTTCGGAATGCAACTGCTTATGGGGTATCTCCGCGTCTGCGATTTGATCTTGTGCTCAACAACCTGGTCGCATGGGCGTTTACCACAGGACGCGTACATATTAAAAGTGACGGCACTCCATGGCGGCCTATAATACATATTGAAGATATATCACGTGCCTTTATGGCGGTAATAAATGCACCTCCGGACGTTGTCCACAACCAGGCATTTAATGTTGGTATAAATGA
>CAZPUD010000119.1:0-3731 GCA_964589115.1 uncultured candidatus Brocadiaceae bacterium
TATAAGCCCACTCCTATAATTACACATATACCAATAATAACCAGGAACCCGTGTTTTAATCCATATGCGATAAGTTTATTGACCATAGTGCTAGTGTACGCACCCCTCTCCGAACTTTTCCTTCATAATTTCAGACTTAAGCAGGAATCCCCCTTTGACAACTACACGGTCACTGCTGTTTAGACCGCTGACGACCTTAACATAACCACCTGTCCGTGCACCAAGAATTACATCCCGTCTCAAGAAGTATCCGTCCCTGAGTGGTACGAAGACAAAGTATTTTTGTCCATCTGTCTGAACTGTTTCTTCGGGAACAACGGGAGAATCGATTTCTGTTTCTGTAAGGAGCATCACTTTGGCAAACATACCTGGTTTTAATTTATCATGTTGGTTATCAACCTCTGCCCGAACCTTCACGGTACGTGTCTTTTCACTGACTGTAGCTCCTATATAGGTAACAAGTCCCTCAAATTGTTCTTCTGTATAAGAGGCAACAGATATAATCACCTTATTACCCCGTTTAACCTTTGTAATATCTTTTTCATAAACATCGAACCAAACCCATAATCGTGTAAGATCAGAAACAGTAAAAAGCGGGGCAAAGGCTTCCTTAAGCCCGCCAACAGCTACATTTTTTTCGATCACCGTACCATCGAATGGTGCCGAGATGGTAAATAACGGAGAAACAGGACCTTTTTCTATATTTTCTATGTCACTCTCATTCTGGCCCAGTAGTTTTAACTTTTCTTTTTGCGTTTTCAATTCTATCTGTACCTGCTCATAGGCAGTCTTTGCTTCCAGGAACTGTTTTTTAGAGCATATGTTCTGGGAATAAAGGGACTCTTCCCTTGAATAGTTCTTTTTTGCCATACTCAACATCGCCATTGCCTTCATATAATCAGCCCTGGCTTCTCCCAGTTCTATACTGTCCAGAATGGCCAATTTTTGCCCCTTCTTCACACAGTCTCCCCAGTCTGCAAACACCTCTTTAATAACCCCTGGTATCCTTGGTGCAACGATAACGAAACGGTCCTGGTTAGGCCGTACCTCTCCGGTTGTTTTGAGAGTGATATCAATATCTAACGACCCGACATCTTTTATGGTTATGATCTCTTCTTGTATTGATTTATCGACCCTGACAACCCCAACCTCATGGCGGCATCCGTCGCATTCGATAATAGAGATGTTGTGTTCGCATTGTTTTTGTAACAGGTGATCATATGTGTCGTTTTTCATAACAGGATTACAGGAAGTGCACATGCTTTCAGGGGCACCGTGTTCGGGACATATTTCATCTTTTTGTATATTCTGACAGCCCTGATGTGCGAAAATATTCGCAATGGGGAGAATTCCTATAAAGAGGAAAAAAATAATTCCCCGTGTAACCGTTTGAGTTTTAATTGATGGTAAATGTTTCATATATTTCCTTCACTTGAAAAATTGAAGTCTTTCTCAAAAAATATAACACTGACAGTCACGAATGAATGAATGAATAATCCCGAAGGGGTGAAATATTTGTTAATAAAAATTAAAACAATGGCTAACCCGGAATAATGGTGTAATAACACAACTTCCTAATGTCACCCCTTCGGGGTTTAATATTTTTTTGGGTCTTTTGCTATAATCATAACATCCCTTCGGGATTAAAAAACAATTTTAATACTATAATCAGATAGCCCTCAGGGATAGAAGACAATTCGGATTCTACAAGGATACAACGTTAACTCCAGACATTTTTGGCTAAATATACGGTATTATGAGATTCTGTGACAACGAAATGAATTATGCGGTTAAACGCGGCGGATGGTAAATGATCTTTTGGAAAATACTATTGGGGTGATTCAACGAAGGTGTTTTGAGCCATATAGATGAACTATTGCGTGGAAAAGAAGAGCATTGTAATGTATGCAGGGTTACATTATTGGCACAAAGTACGCAGCAATCCGGGCAGTGCTGGTCATCCTTTACAGAACAACAAGCATCATGATGATCTAAAATAACTGATTCACCATGAGCACTATGTGATATGTCCCCTTCTCCACAACCCAATAAGAAACAATCGCCGGGCAGTATGCATAAAAGGAGCCATAGTATCAAAAAAGTTTTAAGGCCTTTTTTCAGGAAAATAATTCTAAACATACTGTTAATTTGATTGATGGACATGTTATAAAACCACTATAATTTGTTATGATAATTATTTGCCCTCTTTAAAAGCAAGGAGAAAATAATTTAGCGCTGAGGTATAGGCAATGGTGAAAGATCCTGTTTGCGGAATGATTGCAAAAGAAGAACTACAGTATGTTTTAAATTCGTATCTTTAATGTACAGGAGTGAATATCATGATGTCTGAACTCGAAAAGGTAATTTTGAAGAAAAAACGAATTGACGATTATGTACCACTTGTAGGTCATGAAAAAGTGGCACATTTAAAAGAACTTGCAAAGCCGATACAGGGTCTCCGTGTACTCCACGTAAACGCAACTGCTTATGGTGGAGGCGTTGCTGAACTGCTTAACTCCACAATCCCCCTTCTCAATAGTCTTGGATTGAATGTTGAGTGGGGACTTATCTGTAAAGAAGATCCCTTTTTTGAAGTAACAAAAAATATTCACAACGCTTTACAGGGAAAAGATTACTCTCTCACCCTTGACGCCCAGGGAGTATATCTTAGACGTAATACATTGTGCGGCAAGATGCTTGGAGATAATTATGATATTATTATGATCCATGATCCGCAGCCGGCGGCACTGCGGCACTTTCATGGTAGAGGAAAAGCGAAATGGATCTGGCGCTGTCATATCGATACCTCTCATCCAAACGGGGAGATATGGAGTTTCATAAAACCATATATTGAAGAATACGATGCAACTGTATTTACCATGAAACAATTTGTCCCGCCGGATCTCAAGACACCACTGCTGTCCACTATTCCACCGGCAATCGACCCTTTTACTTCCAAAAATATCGAATTAGATACTGAAGTATGCCAAACGATTGTCACAGAGTTCGGGATCGATCTTAACCGGCCGCTCTTACTCCAGGTATCCCGGTTTGATCCATGGAAAGATCCACTTGGTGTGTTGGAAGTTTACCGTTGCGTCAAAGAAGCAGTTCCGGATCTTCAACTTGCCTATATAGGCAGTATGGCAGATGACGACCCCGAAGGGTGGGAAGTTTATCATCATGTAAGAGAGCAGGCAAAGGGGGATCCAGACATATTTATGTACACCAACCTATTAGGTGTTCACGCCTTTGAAGTAAACTGTTTTCAAAGAGTAGCGGACGTTGTGATCCAAAAATCTATTCGGGAAGGTTTCGGGTTGGTTGTCTCGGAAGCCTTATGGAAGAAAGCAGCCACGGTAGCTGGAAATGTGGGAGGCATACCACTGCAAATTGTGGATGGTATCAATGGCCTCCTGGCCAAAAACACCGATGAATTTGCAAAAAAAGTATCTTATTTACTGGAGCACAGAGAAGAACGGCGGGAAATGGGAAAACGGGGACATGAATTCATACGGGAAAATTTCCTTGTTCCGCGTTTGGTGCGGGAAGAGATTGCGTTGTATCATGAACTTATACATTGATACATCCACATAAAAAACAAATGATAAGATATAAATGTATTTCAAAGTATTTCAAAAAGCTAAACTATTAAAAGAAAGGATACACATGTCAAAATATTTTATTTGTCCAAATTGCGAAGCCGAAGTGCCATTAAAATCTCTGGCATG
>CAZPUD010000119.1:3831-11553 GCA_964589115.1 uncultured candidatus Brocadiaceae bacterium
ACTTTGTAACATAAGAAAGATTATCAGACGCACCTATCTGTTCTGCATAGTTCAGATAAAACATCACTCACACTGATACTAATCACCAACACTTACTGCTTAAGGCCCAATATTATTTATTCTCTTTCTTTATTCACCGGATTCTCTTGATATAATTATTTTAAGGGAGCAAATTCTGCATAACAAAATATAAAGTAATCCTTATATTCAATTTTGGAGTAGGAAACATGGATCTCTATGTAAAAGAGGAATGTGACCACATCGACGACCTTATTAAGATCAAAAATTATATAATTGATACTGATGGACGAAAACTGGCGGCTATAATCGATATTGAGGAACTTAACCGGTTACTATTATTGATTAAGGACATTAATGAAATAGCTGAGGACATATCGGGTAAAAACGTTATTGAAAAGAGAAAAGATGTTAAAAAGGGTCGTAAAACTTATCGTAAAAGAAGACCTTAGAGCAATGAAAACAAAGTCCATTAGGATACCCAAAGATATGATGGCTGCCATTGAATTGGTCGAGAAAGAGGAGAAGATAGAAGAATCAACTGCAATGAGAAAGCTCATTAGGATAGGTTTTGAAACCTACGTAGGGAATCTTTACAAACAAGGTAAAGTAACATTACGGGAAGCAGACAGATTACTTAAATTGAGTCAGATTGAGACTATGAATCTCTTTTTGGATGCCGGCATAAAAGGGAACCTTTCAGATAGAACGGTTTTTAAGGAACAATTCAGACAGATTATAAATAGATTTAAAGCCATTTCCGGCTCATTGGAAGATATAACGCTGGTATTTGATCAGGGAAATAGTTCTAAGAAGGTGTTACAGGAGGTAAACAGCACAGTAAGCTTTGTCGGCTCTGTATCACCGTATCACCAGAGGCCTATTATAGAAGAGGCCAATAGATCGATGGGCAAGATAAAGATAAAGGGTCGCAGTGTTGATTGTTATCGGATGAGAACTAATATTTGGCAGATGGATCTTACAGTAGTGGTATATATTTCTGAGAAACTTAGGCAGGGGCAAATCAGGGGAGTTGAGCAAAGCATAAAGAAACTCTTTGAGAGACTCAAGTGTATCCAGGAGAAAGTTAAAGTACCGAGCGAAAGAGGCAAAAAGAGAGACCTTGGGGAATTGGAAAAGAGGATAACAGCACTCATTGCATCTTCCGTACCAGAAGGTCTCGTTGGCTGGTGTATTGAAGATGTAAAAAGAGATGCATTTGAACTGGACTTTTGGATAGATCAAGATAGGATATTTTATCTTATTTATCTGTCCAGTTTTTGGGGTACATTATAATCTTATAAGGGCGTTTAAAATTGCTTTAGAGAAGGCTGGAATTCAAAATTTCCGTTTTCACGATTTGCGACATACCTTTGCTACGAGGTTAGCACAAAGAGGGGTTGACCTTTATAGAATATCAAAGTTTTTAGGGTATTACGACATTAGTATGACACAAAGGTATGCTCATCATTGTCCTGAAAGTCTAAGGGAAGGTATTCAAGTTTTGGAATCTGACTACAAACTGACTACAGTTAAGGAAAATCGAAATGTATCAACTGCCTGAAACCCTTGATTTAATTGGCTGGGGAACTAGGATTCGAACCTAGACTAAATGATCCAGAGTCATTTGTGCTACCGTTACACTATTCCCCAGTATCTGATAAGCTGTGCTTCATTCTGACGCAGTACTCTTTTTAGCGCCATTACACAGTATTGAAATGTCAACGATACGAAAGAATTTGAAAATATTTAATACGAAATACTATACTAATTCTTCCCAAGCTAGTCAAGCCCATAAATACAAATATCAAACCTGTTTCTGTACTTAATACCCCTTATATCTTTGAATAACTCCAGGATGGTTGGTGCGAGGTTGTTCAAAAATTTTACTAACGTACCATAGGTAGGGGATGAAGATTTTCAGCCCCTACCTTTTGTATTGTTTAAGAACTTTTTGAGCAGTTCGTGTTGTTTGAATATGCACATGGATATGGGTTATACCACACTGACAAACGAAGTTTGTCAGCGCCACCCCCCAGAACTCTGGCTTATATAGTATGAAAATTTCCACCTTTGGATGCTATATGTGGTTTTTTACCAACAAGTACCGTAACAATCCCCAATGTCTTTGAATATATCCTTACATCCTCAAGTCCGCAGGATTCCATCACGGTTTTTAATCCATACCGGTCGGGAAAGTTTAATACGGAAGATGGAAGATACGCATAGGCATTGTATTTACTGCGAGAAATGAGTTTTCCAATGAAAGGAAGTATTCTCTTAAAATAAAAATAATAAATCGCCTTAAAAACCGGATTTGCAGGCTGAGAGAACTCCAGGATAACAACGCGTCCACCAGGCGCTGTGGTCCGCATCATTTCAGTAATGCCGGAGCTTAAATCCGATACGTTCCTGATCCCAAAGGCCACAGCAGATACCTGAAAGTAGTCATCCTGAAAAGGTAAACTCAGGGTGTCTGCCTCAAGGATTTCTATTTTACCGGAAAATTTCTTTTTCATGAGCTTATGGTTCGCCAGCCTGAGCATCTCATGACAGAAATCACTTCCAATAACCCTTCCCTCTTTATTCAATACCCTGGAATAAGCAATGGCCAGATCACCAGTACCTGTACAAACATCCAGGATCTTAGCATCAGGAGTTACGTTACTAACCTTTACAGCGAATTTGCGCCAGCTCTTATCAAAATTGAAACTTAAAACGGTATTTAGAAGGTCATATACCCTGGCAATAGAACCAAACATCCGCTGTATATGTTCACCTTTTTTCGTTAATAATTCTGTTTGTGTAACCATAACTTGATGTTAAAGAAATTCAAAATTTGCTGTAGGGGGCAGGTTTTAAACCTGCCCCCTACTTGTGTTCGTCTTTTCCAGCATAATTCAAAACGTTTATGTTTATTTCCCGTTTGGACGAACACAAGGTTCGCCCCTACACAGGTGTTATAAAAAAATTGCCGAAGGCCTTCAGAGTTGGTTCAATCGTCCACGATTGAACCGAAACGTTTAGTATGTCTCATACGTCTAGAGTATGCTAAAACGTACAGGCCCATGCTAAACGCATGGTTCAATCTACAAGATTGAACCAACCATAACCAACCATAGCCGCTGCCAAAGGTAGCCTAACTTTAGTTGCTTATTTCCCATTTCCACTTCGGTCTTTACCACTCAATCAACTCATGTAAATCCATGTCTAAATCCCGTATGATTTCCACTTCTTGTTTACAAGATCAACGATCTCCTGAGACATCCTGATATCGTCAGGCCATTCCCTTGTAAAACCCTCTTCAGGCCATTTCTTTGTGGCATCGATGCCCATCTTTGAACCAATCTTCGGTAATGTTGAGGCATGTTCCAGCGCATCAAGGGGACCGTCGACAAAGGTGATATCCCTGCGCGGGTCTACATTGTTTCCTATACGCCACATGACCTCATCTATATTTTGTACATTCACATTCTTATCAACTACGATAATAATCTTTGTAAACATCATTTGTCCCATGCCCCATATTCCATGCATGACTTTTTTTGCCTGAAAGGGATATCGTTTATCGATGGATATAAAGGCAAAGTTGTGAAATACACCAAAGAGAGGAAGGTTCATGTCGATAATTTCAGGAATCATCAGTTTTAAAAGCGGCAGGAACATCCGTTCTGTAGCCTTTCCCATATAGCAGTCTTCCATAGGCGGTTTACCTACAATTGTAGTAGGATAGACCGGCTCTCTGCGCTGTGTAATACAGGTTATGTGGAATACAGGATAGTAATCGGCTAGTGAATAATAGCCTGTATGGTCGCCGAAAGGGCCCTCAATGCGGGTTTCTTTAGGGTCTACGTATCCCTCCAGTACGATCTCCGCATTTGCAGGAACCTCCATTTCAATCGTCCTGCATGACACCATTTCTACGTTTTTTTTTCTTAAAAAACCGGCAAAGACCATTTCATCCACTTCCGGAGGAACGGGTGCTGTAGCTGCATAAGTAATAGCAGGATCACAGCCCAATGCAACAGCCACAGGCATGCGTTTGTTTTCCCTCTGATAATCACGGTAGTGCCTGGCGCCATCATGATGGACATGCCAATGCATACCCGTTGTGCGGTCGTCATAAACATGCATGCGGTACATGCCAACGTTTCTATTACCGGTCTTTAAATTTCGGGTAAAGACCAAAGGCAAGGTAATAAACCGCCCACCGTCACCCGGCCAGCACTTAATGGCTGGTAGTCTTGAAAGGGATGGTTCTGTCTCAAATACCACCTCCTGGCAAGGCGCGTGCCTTATAGTTTTGGGAGGGAATTTTGAAAACGTCATCAACATCTGCGGGATAAATTTGATCTTGTCTATAAATGATGACGGTATTTCCGGTTTAACCAGGCTTTCTATCTCTTTTGCAATCTCATCCACGTTTTTTACGTTGAGCGCCATAGCCATGCGCTCATAAGAGCCAAAGGCGTTAATAAGTACAGGGATCGAATAACCTTTTACCTTCTCAAAAAGGAGGGCGGGTCCGTGTGTCTTGGAAATACGGTCTGTAATCTCGGTAATCTCCAGTTCTGCCGAGACCTCTGTCTTAATCCGTTTTAACTGGCCGGTTTCTTCCAGTTTTCTGATAAAATCTGATAGATCTTGATATGCCATATTTTCAATAACTAGTAAATGTTTCCCTTTGCTTTTAAATTAGATTGGGTTTTAAAAGGTAAAAATTCATATGTGAAACATGCAAAACGTTTCGGTTCAATAGTGGACGATTGAACTAACCTAGACTAACCTTGATTTTTCTATAATACCTAATGTAGGAGCGAACCTTGTGTTCGCCCTTGTCCTGCACAATCCAAAACGTCTATTTTTATTCCCTACTTGGGCGAACACAAGGTTCGCCCCTATAACAAACATTGAAGTTCCTATACGTTAAAATAGTATTACGATACAGTATTATTGTAAAAAAAACAAATGATATTATTCATCTATATTAAATTTTGTATCTTAATGCGTATTTGAGCAAGATATGTGCATATCTGAAGATAGCAAAGGACCTGAGGGAAGATATAAACTTTCTGTGGCTATAGAGGATGAACAGGCGTAGGAATTACTCTTTTAACAGCACGGAGGCTGAGTTGGCGGAGCGAAACCCCATATGCATCAAGCTACGGGAAAAGATTTTCTTTGCATGTTTTTATACCGTTCGTAAATCTATAAAGATGGAGTGCTGGAGTATTGGATTTTTTTACAACATTACTCCACCACTCCATTACTCCATATATAATATTTTAGTTGCAACTATGCCATTTTATGGGATTCTTTTATACGACGGAGCTCCTTAGCTTTATGCATATGTGTCTACTGGGCGGATGTGTGCAGCAGATGTAAATCATCGACGTAGACTTTACCCGCCTGACCCGTGTATCCAACTTCCACCTTGATCTTGTTAACTGCTCCTAGAGGAACAAACGGTTCTTCCGACATCATAAACAGGTAGTCGTTGTAGTAACCTTTGGGTGGGTACAAAACCATGTGAGATTTTCCGTTCTGGCCCAATGCTGAATTTTCGTAGTAAATGGTAGCGTGAATAGCGATCTCTTTTCCCTTAATCTTACCTTTGACAAAGCCTACAAGGGTAAGCGTATCGGCTGTCCCCAATTCCTCAAAGTCCTCATCACTTTTGAGTATTTGGAACAATTTGGAGTTTCCATTTTTCCTCCCTTTAAACAAGAAGGCGTGTTCACCAATATAGGCCAAGTGCACTCGTTTATCCCTGGAGAGATGGCGTCCCTTCCAACATCAATTGAGAAAGATTTGATAACTTCAATGGGGTTGATGCATCCGGGACCGCTGATTAGTCCGATTTCGTACCCTTGACCACCTTTAACAGCAGCTTTTATTTCGCCCATCGGCACGTTTCCGGCAAAAGTATCAGAAAATCCGGAACATCATTCCGAGAGAAGTAGTGGTGAGGTATCCCTCCTCATGCATTGCCCCAAAATCCCTCACACCACTTCCACTCGTTGCAGTATGTTTTGAATTACTACCTGTTAATTTTAACAGTTGCCCTTTTCTTTAGACCCCCTGACTTGAACAATATCCTTGAGATTCCAGCCTTTTTCTTAGCTGCGATTGTAAACGTAGCTTCACCATTGGCATCCGTTACAGCACTTGATGTCACTGATATGCGTCCCTTACCGGCCGTATTAACTTTTGCTGTGATCGTTTGTCCTTCAAGCGGACTGCCATCTTCACACTTCACCGCTACGGTTATATCATGATTTTGCATCCTCTTAAGTTTGAGTTTGGTTGAAGATACTTCTATCGAACTAGGTTCCGTACATGTAAAAATTGGCGTTACTGTTGGTACCGGTGAAGGAGGCGGTGCTTGTAGCAATTCAAAATCAAGCGTTACGTTTTTTCCTTCTTCTACGGTAACTGGTTTCAAAGCAGGTCCATATCCTATTGCTATTGCCGTTATGGTATATTCCCCGGAGGATGAGACAGATAATATGTAATCGCCATTATCGTCTGTTATAGATAATATACCACCCGGGTCTGCAATTATGGTGGCACCTGCAATCGCCTTTGAAGATGAGGCGTCTGTAACACTGCCGGAAATATTGCTCACATCTGCATATATTATCCTCGCACCTAAACTTAAAATAATACACGGCACGATCAAAAAAGACCAAATAACTTTTTTCATTTCCTTTATGATACCTTTCATTTATAGTTAGAAAACCTGTTTATTTCTTATGAATAAAATGGATCATAAAGAAAATTTTGTCAACAAATATACCTAAAATTTCTAGCTAAGCAGAGCTACAGACGGATAAAAGAGATCATGATCTGTCAACGGTCAGTATGCAGCTTCTGCACGGTAACTGATAGCTGACCGCTGATTGCCTGCACAATCATACTTACCCTTAAAACCTCGCTCATTTGCGAAGATAAATCGCATATAAAGTGTTTAATGACATTATGTTAGTTTCAATTTTCATAATTATCATATTACAATATTTCTAAAATATTGGTTAAGGCTTGACAGTAAAAAAATGAAAGGTATAATAGGCGAACATATGTACACCAACAAATCAAAATCAACAGGCTCAGCATTAACAAAAAAACAGGAAAATTTTTTATCATTTCTGAAGGAATATCTTCAGGAAAGAGGTTATCCACCTACGATACGGGAGCTCATGGATGGACTAGGATTTTCAAGTCCTAGTATTGTGAAAAAATATCTTGATACCCTGGAACGCAAGGGGTATGTCAGGAGAAAGTACAATAGTCCACGTGCCATCGAAGTTGTTGAGGTATCAGGCAGAAAACCGGAGGTAAGGGATTTTCCTATTGTAGGAAAGGTAAATGCCGGTGCACCTTATCCTGCAATTGAAGATATTGAAGGCCACTTTTCTATAGACAAAACAATATGCCGTAACAATAATGCCTTCTTCCTGCGTGTGGTTGGAGACAGTATGATCGAGGCTCACATCCTTGAAGGCGACCTTGTCCTTGTTGTCCCTCAACCTGTAGCCAATAATGGGGAGATCGTAGTTGCACTTGTTAATAATGAAGCAACGATAAAGCGGTTCTATAAAAAAGGAGATATAATACAGCTAAAACCAGAACACCCGACCATGAAGCCTATTTTTATTCAAGGGGAAAGCAACATGGTAAGTATTATTGGGAGAGTTGTTGCTG
>CAZPUD010000120.1:0-11520 GCA_964589115.1 uncultured candidatus Brocadiaceae bacterium
ATACCTCTTTTGGTTATTCACATACCGTTACAAATAATGTTGACAGTGTACTAGTTTACAATTTTTACTTTTGCCTTTGTTCTCAAATTTCCTGACTTGAATGTGACATTTGTATTGCCGGTCTTTTTTTTAGCAGTTATTTTAAAAGCAGCCTGACCATTTGTGTCGGTTGTCTGTTCTTTTGGTTCAATCTTTATGCGTCCCTTGTCCTCGGAACCGATTTTCGCTTTCACGATCTGGCCGGTTACAGGACAACCGCCTTTACCGATTATTGTTAGTGTTATCGTTGTGCTTTCTTTCGTTGAAATTTCCAACTCTGTAGGATCTGTAACAATTGAGTATGGAATGCAAGGTTCTGAGGTTGGCGTTGGTGATGGAGTTACAGTTGGTGTAAGCGTTGGGGACGGTAGCCAGGAATCGACAATGCCCCAATACGCATGTTTGGCCTGGAGTTGCTCATCAAAGGGTAGCGGCAGGTCGAGGCGAGTGATTGGAAACGTCTTCAGCCAGGTATTGTCGTCTGCAACGCCCCAGAAGATTACGGTGCTGATATCGTCTTTGTGCTGCTTCAGGACATCAAAGATTTCTTTGTAGCGATCGCCCTGTTTGATCAGGATATCTTCTGGCACGGTGGTGTACTTATCCGTATCGTTGGTATACACGCTCATATCGAACTCGGTGATTTGCTGATCCACGCCCAAGTTGGCAAATAATTGGATTGTTTCGTCTATCTCGGCGCCTGTTGGTGATTCAATATTGGTGTGCATCTGATGGCCGATCCCGTCAATAGACACACCTTGCGCCAACAGATCGCGCGTCAGATTGTAAAGGCAGGTGCGTTTTGAAGGGACCGTTGTTCCATAGTCGTTGATGAACAACTTTGCATCTGGATCTACTTCCCGCGCTATGCGGAAGGCTGTGATGATATAGTCGGTGCCCGTGATTTGATACCACAGGTTCTGGCGCAGGCAATTCGGCTCGTTCTCATCGATCGGTTCATTAACTACATCCCAGGTGTCAATATCATCCTTGTAACGACCAACGACGGTGCGAATGTGAGTCTCCAGGCGCTGGAGCAATAGGGATTTATTCTCCGGAGTCGGCTGCATCTCATTCCCGTTCTCATCCTGGAACACCCAATCCGGAGTCTGTTCGTGCCAGACCAGTGTATGACCGCGGATGGCCATGTCATTGTCTTTTGCAAACTGCACGATGATATCGCTCTGTGTAAAGTCGAATTGACTTTCCGAAGGTCTGAGTGTATCCCACTTCATCACATCGCCGGCGACAATGACGTTGTAATGCTTTTGAACCAGTTCGGCATGTACGCCAAGTGTCTCAACCGGGTCCAATGCCGCGCCGACTGTAAAATAATCTGCCAGCACGTCTTTCAGAGAAGAGATATCCTTTTGAATGGGTACAGGGGGAATATGGGTTAAGGTGAAGTCATCGATGTAGAAGGATGCCGTTCCACTGTCTGTTTCAATGTATATGGAGAGAAAATCAACGTCAAAGCCTAAGCGATAGGAACCGGTCAGGTTTACCCATTCATTAGCCGTTACCGGTGTAGCGCCAACGATAGTATCATAGTCCGCCGTGCCCTGGAACTGGCGCTCAATACTCACCTGCACGTTTGAGTTCGTTTCGCCCGGAGCCAGTTTGACCCAGACTGATATGTCGTACTTTGATCCTTTCTCGATCTTGCTCAGAACGTTCAAACTTGGGCCATCGTATTCATTTACACGGTTAGTCGTCAGCAAGCTATAGTTACCGCTGTATCGGTCCGCCGACGTTACCGAAACGACCTCATCCCCGATCCGTGGCTCCCAACCTTGCGTAGTGCTGTCTTCAAAATCATTCTGGATAATGATGGTGGAAGTATCGGCAACCGCATGATGATTTAAAAGTCCAATTGGGAACAGGTAGCCGAGCAATAGCACGCCCCTCATAAATACTTTTAACCGTGTTGACATAGCTGAGACCTCCTTCTTTTGCCAGGGTTATCTTTGACCGCGCTGGACGCGCATTAGTGAAGAATTTCTGAGATCGCTGTTTCTTAAAATGACAAATTAAAACTTTCCAGTCAAGTGGTTAATATTAATAGGGTTTGAAATGGATATTTTTCGAAATTAAAATGAGTGTTGTGCAAAAATGCAGATGAAATTATGAGCAATAAAATAGGTTTGCATCGAGCTAAAAGAGCAGTCCTTTGGTTATGTGACTCAATTGACATTTTTAGAATATGTTATTCTAAACAGAATAATATGATCGCATAGTTATGTATTATGTCAACATATTTACTTCCCGGCGACAAAGGCGTACGATTTTTAACATATTAACTATTTTGTGTCAAGCACAAAAATTTCAATAATTTTAGGTGGTAGAAAAATTGAATTTTACTATTCTGTATAATTCTCTTTTGGGCAAACCTTCTGTGATTTCCAGCTTGAATTGGCATCATGTTTACAATATTATACTGTAAGATTTTCAATCCTTTTTTGTCTGCAAACTTTGTAGTTAAAGGTTCTAATATGACAACCATCCTTGCTATTGGTCCTCATCCTGACGATGTAGAAGCTGGTATGGGGGGAAGTATTTTGAGATTTGTCACGCTAGGATATGAGGTTCATATTCTTGACTTGACTAATGGTGAGCCAACGCCGTATGGTAGTCCAGAAATACGTAAGAGAGAATGGGAACGGGCTGCCGAATTGCTTGGTGTAAAGAGCAGGACTGTGCTCGATTTGCCAAATCGTTATCTTATGGATGGAATAGAAGCCCGTAAAAAGGTTGCCGCTGTGATTCGAAAAATACAACCACAGATACTTTTTATTCCATACTGGACCGATGCACATCCTGACCACGTTCAAGCTACCCGGATCAGTGAAGCCGCCCGTTTCTATGCAAAGTTGACGAAATCTGACATCCCAGGTGAACCATGCTATCCGACACATATCTTTTATTATCTTTGTTCCCATTTCAAAGTTCACGTTACACCCTCATTTATCCTGGATATTAGTGAAGAATTTCAAAAGAAACTTGAGATCGCCCGTATTTATCAGTCCCAGTTCGCTTATGATGAAGTTCGCTGGAAACACATTAGCAATACAATTTTGGCAAAGAATCAGTACTATGGAAATCTGATACGGGTTGATTATGGTGAACCATTTATGAGCCACGAGCAGATTGGCTTAAAAGATATTCGTGATATTACGTAGATGTTACTGAGAATTGGTACTGTTTCAGTAGTACTATACGGATTACAGACTTTAAGGCTCTCTATGAAAGAAAAAAATTAGGCCACAGATTAAACAGGAGCCGTGATCCGTGACCCGTTACCCGGGAACCGGAAAACGGGAAACTGGAACCGGGAACCGTGTTCGATCCGAGGCTAACAAAATTGAAGTAAAATAGATCTTTCCCCAAAAAAAAGTTTTTACAGAGTAATACTATAAGGGATGAAGATTATAAAACTTACGATTAATCTATACATTAAATCTAAAATGCATGATATCGCCGTCTTTCACTATATATTCCTTTCCCTCAAGCCTTAGAAGTCCCTTTTCTTTGACCTTCTGTTCTGAGCCGAGGGCGATGAGATCGTTGTAGTTGTACGTCTCTGCACAAATAAAACCACGTTCAAAATCAGAATGAATTACCCCTGCAGCCTGTGGTGCTTTTGTCCCTTGTTTGATTGTCCATGCCTTCACTTCTTTTGGACCTGCAGTAAAATATGTGATAAGTCCCAGTAGATTGTAAGTTTCACGTATCAACTTTTCCAGTCCGGATTCCTCTATTCCCATTTCTTTGTAATAGGACTTCCTTTCATTTGGTTCCATCTGCGCTATTTCCGATTCGATATCTCCCGCGATAACCACACACGTGGAATTTTCTTTCCTGGAAAATTCTGTAACAATATCAATGTATTTTTTGTCTTTTTCGGTATCAAAGACATTGATAACGTACAATACAGGTTTTGCTGTTAATAGGTGCAGATCCTCAATATGTTTTTTTTCTTCATTTGCCAGGGGCAATAACCTTACCGGTGTATTACCATTCAGACCATCACGAACCTTTTTTAATACGTCGATAGAAGCTATTATATTTTTATCTCCTGTCTTAACCAGTTTTTCATTCTTTAACAGCCGCTTCTCTACGGTTTCGATATCTGCAAGGATTAATTCTGTATTGATAATTTCAATATCCCTGATCGGGTTTATTTCCCCTTCTACATGAATAACGTCGCTTTTCTCGAAACAACGCACTACATGAAGTATTGCATTAACACTTTTGATATGGCCAAGGAACTGGTTTCCAAGGCCCTCTCCCTGGCTCGCACCTTTTACCAGACCCGCAATATCAACAAATTCAACGGTTGTAGGGACAATTTTTTCTGTAGGTATTATTTCCGCTATTTTATCAAGACGCTGGTCCGGTACAGCAACGATACCCACGTTGGGATCGATAGTACAAAAAGGGTAGTTTGCTGAAGCGGCCTTAGCCGATGTCAATGTATTAAAGATAGTAGATTTTCCAACGTTTGGTAATCCGACAATGCCACAATTTAAACCCATATAATAAATCTTCTCCAGTTTTTATAATATAGTTAAATGTAAAGTAACCACGATTATTATACCGCACTATAATATTAACGAATTGGATGTTTACATGCAAGATTATGAACTATGCAGGCTTTATTTCATAAAACGGGTAAGGAATGCCTTTGTACGTTCATTTTTGGGCTGGGAGAATATTTCTTTCGGGCTGCCACACTCTACGATTTCTCCTTTATCCAGGAAAATAACCTGCGTAGAAGCATCTCTTGCAAAGCCCATCTCGTGCGTTGCGATTATCGTAGTCATTCCCTCTGAAACGAGATCTTTTATTACCTGAAGCACTTCTTCGATCATTTCAGGGTCGAGTGAGGATGTTGGCTCGTCAAATAGCATTGCCTTGGGCTGCATAGCAAGGGCACGGGCAATTGCTACCCTCTGCTGTTCTCCGCCCGATAACTGCCCGGGATAACTACGGGCTTTTCCTTCCAGACGTACTTTCCGAAGCAAAGAGATGGCATTTGATTCTGCTTCTGCCTGGTCCATCCCCAGCACGTGGACGGGAGATTCAGTAACATTGCGAAGTACTGTCATATGGGGAAAGAGATTAAATTGCTGAAAGACCATCCCTACTTTTCCACGTATGTTTTTTACTGTACGTCTAGACTGTATAATATTGTAGTCTTTTTCCTCAATGCCGTAGAGTGTTTGATCGTCAACGGATATATATCCCTTCTGGAAGGTCTCCAGCCCGTTAATACACCGCAAGAGAGTGCTCTTGCCGCTGCCGGATGGTCCAATAAGTGCAATAACGCTTCCTCCCGGTACATTCAGATCCAGCCCTTTAAACAGGGGCTGGTGGTTGTATTGTTTTACTAAATTATGAATTTCAATCATGCGGTTTCAACTTTTTCTCCAATCTTCTTGCATATAAAGAAAGCGGATAGCTCATACCAAAATACAAAAGTGCCGTAATGATTCCCAATTTAAAGAAATTCATAGAAGCGGCAGCAAGCATACTGTAACTCTTAGTAAGTTCTACCACGGCAATAACAGAGACTAAAGAGGAGTCTTTAAACAGGGCAATAAAATCGTTGGTCATAGGTGGTATCGTAATGCGTAATGCCTGGGGTAAAATAATCCGCCTTAGGGTTAAAGGCATTGACATACCAAGAGATAAAGCTGCCTCAGTTTGTCCCTTCGGTATGGATTGTATACCGGTGCGATAAATTTCTGCCTCATAGGCAGCATAGTTCATACCTAGTCCAAGAATGGCGGCAGTAAAGGCACTTAAGGTAATGCCAATATTCGGTAAACCATAGTACAAAATATATAGCTGAATAAGTAAGGGTGTTCCCCGATAAATTTCAATGTAAGCCGCAGATACCTTCTGTAACCACGTATTGCCGTAGAGCCTCATGACAGCCAGGATCAGACCTAAAATAACTGCCAGCATCATGGATAAGATTGAAATACCTATCGTAACTAATGCCCCTTTTAATAATGTAGGTAAAAAAGTAATCACCGCAGGTGGCACTCTTTTAGAAACTGAGGGGGGACTTTCTGTATATTTATGAAGAAGTTCTTCATGGAGGAAAAGTTTCTCTTGCAGAGGATTCCATAATCCCCACCGGTCATAAATCTTTTTTAATTCTCCGGATCTTATAATCTTCTCAATAATTCTATTTAACTCCTCAGCCAGGGCTGTATCTTCATTCCTGACTGCTATACCGTAGTACCCTTCACCTACAGGCTCACCTATCAGGCGCAACTGGGGATTGGGCTTGGCATAATAAGAGGCTATGGGTAAATCTACAAAGACGGCGTCAATACGGTTTGATAATAAGTCCTTGAAAGGTTCTACCTGTCCGCTGTATGCATTGACAGTTACACCCCCCATTTCATCAAGCATGCGTTTGGCTACGGTGTTATACAAGACACCAACCTTCTTGCCCTGAAGATCTTCCAGGCGATTAATGCGAACTTCTGAGGCGCGAACAACTATTTGCTCTGCATATGCAAAGTACGGACGGGTAAACAATACGCTCTGTTCCCTGTCTGGTGTGATCTCGATACCATTCATCGCTATATCAAAATCTCCACGCTGGAGGGAAAGCAGTATACTGTCCCACGCATTCTGAAAATTATGAACCTTCACACCTAACTCACTGGCAATGGCATCAATGAGATCGACTTCAAAGCCGATGAGTTTTGACGGGTGTTTTGGGTCGTTAAATACGTATGGAGCTCCTCCCTCTGCATCAAACCCCCATGTTAATACCCCGGTACTCTTTATCTTCTCAAGGGTATTTTGATGTGCAGATACTTCAGTTATGGATATATACATTGCAGAGATGAAAATCGAAAATAATAAGATAATTTGGATTACACAATATTTATATTTCATAGCATAATACTACCCCATTTTACAAGATTGAACTAACCCTGGGATTTAAAAGCGTTGTCAAAGGTAAATTAATTCATATAGAATATAAGTCATTCACGAAATCTTCTCAAGATAAATTCCTGAGAGAGCACGGTAGAACCAAAAAATGAACAATGATTAATGAGCAGTGATCAATGATGAATTAATGAACATCGAACATGAGGCATAATGAAAATTTACAAATATTTTCAAGGTCACATCGCTCATTATATCACAATATCTGACAGGGTTTATTCCTCCCCGCGTACCGATCACAATGAACCGGCACTACAATTCTTGCCAGGCTGAGATGAAATATCAGATAATCCTTGACACTATCAATTTATTTTTTATACTTATCTACTTATTCAAAATCTTGACCTCAACTGTCTTTTAGCGAGTTTGAAAACCCCCTCATTTTCAACTGCAGTAACTTATAGGCCGATATGTTGTTTCGCAATAAAAAAACAAAAAATTCTAACCACGAAGATGCTACCAATATTAAATATAGTACTGAGATGCTTGTTGTTCCCGAAGATAGTACTATTGAAACTGCTTTTGAATTGATACGCAATAGTAAGCTCTCCGGTAATATTTTTTATTGCTATGCCACAGATAATGAAGGAAAATTGACCGGTATTATACCTTTAAGAAAACTTATTACTTCCCGCAAAGGGGTAAAGATTTCTGATATTATGATACGCAACCCAATCAAATTATCCTGGCAAAGTTCTTTAGATACGGCTCTCGAATATTTTTTAATGTATAAATTCCTGGCCTTTCCTGTTGTTAATGATCAGGGGAAAATTATTGGTGTTGCACGAGCTAATGATTTCATAGAGGATACCGTAGCTATTGAAGTGGAAGCGGAGCAGGCACGGGATAACCTGCTTCAGATAATTGGTGTAAAACTTGAAGAATTTCGAAAACCTTCTGTTTTAAAAAGTGCCTTTTTACGGTTCCCTTATTTACTTTTTAATATTATGAGCGGAATTGCCTGTGCATTGATTGCAGACCTGTTCAGTGCTACCATTGACAAGTTTGTTTTTACCGCCTTCTTTATAACGATAATTTTAGGTCTTGCAGAGAGCATGGGAACTCAGGCAGTTGCGGTTACCCTTGCTTCATTTGGAAAAACTATCAGAATGAAGGGGCTTGTACTTTACGAAATGCTCATCGGAACAAAAATAGGTGCTTTGTGCGGAGGACTTTTGTATCTGGTTTCCTTTTTCTGGCTCCATGAACAGGTATTCTCAATAGTCCTGTCCCTTACCATATTATTTACTATCGTTACAGCTTCTTTTCTTGGATGTATTTTACCGTTACTCTTTAAAAAAATGGGTATTAATCCAACCCATGCCTCATGCCCGCTTGTATTGGCAATTTCCGATGTCATTTCACTGACCTCATATTTTTCTCTTGGAACATATCTTCTTAATCGGCATACATCGCCTGCTTAAAAGAGTCATTGTAGAATTGGTGAAGCGCAAGCACACCCATTATAAGAAGGGCAAATATAATCGTTTGATGGGTTAAATTTACTTAAGGTAATATGATTCAAAATTTAAAAAATAAGATATCTAATGTTTTAAATCTGATAACGTCTAAGGACTTATCCAGCAGGGATTATTGCCTCCGGCTTTGCTGAGGAACTTCATAGAATACATGCAAAGCGAAAAAACTGTCCACACTGTGGAAATATTATTGATGAATTATCTGAGGGATTAATCGATGATAAGAAAAGCATTACTTCTGAAGATTTTTGATGCTGCTTATATGCAGAGATGGAATGATAAAATACGGCCTATAGAATTAACAGAACTGGATAAGCAAGCCCATAAAATGATCATTGCTTATTTTCTTGGTAAATTTGAAGAGAAGTTGCAGGATTCTGACTGGATAGAAATTGTTGAAGGAGGGATTTTTGAGCTATTGCAGCGTATTGTAATTACCGATTTAAAACCACAGGTTTTCTATAGAATAAAAGAAAATGAAGTCAAATACAATCAATTAAATGAATGGGTTTACAGGGAATTAGAGCCCATTTTATTCCCTCTCGGCAGTGATTTTTGCAAAAGGTTTAAGGATTATTTCCTGCACAGCGACGATACCACAAATAAAAGAGTCCTCAGTGCCTCCCACTTTTACGCCACGAAATGGGAATTCAATATTGTAGAACATGCAAATCCGGATGGTTATGAAATAGATGATATAAAGAGAACTTTACAGGAAAAACAAGAAAAATATTACAGCTTAAAAGGTATGGACCAATTAACTAAGCATGCAAGATACAAAGATTTTATCAATTTGTGCGGACAGCTCAGATTCCAATCAAGATGGGCCCATCTCCATAGAATACCAAAGACATCTGTCTTAGGGCATTCACTATATGTTGCTATCCTCTCCTATTTGTTTTCTCTGGAAATAAAGGCTTGTAAAAGGAGGTGTATTAACAATTACTTTACTGGTCTGTTTCACGACCTGCCAGAGGTTCTTACAAGAGATATCATTTCACCTGTAAAAAGGTCAGTAGAAGGACTTGATGACTTGATAAAAGAGTATGAGAAAGAAATGATGGAGAAAGAAGTATATGGTCTTATTCCTGAAGAATGGCATCCGGAAATGAAAATGTTTACTGAAAATGAATTTGATAGTATTGTAAGTATCGATGGAACAAGGAAAAAATGTAACAGCAATGAGATTAACGATACCTATAACGACAATAAGTTTAATCCTAGGGACGGAGAACTTGTTAAAGCGGTGGATATTCTTGCCGGCTTTATAGAAGCTTCTGTGGCAATCCGGAATGGAAGTGCCAGTTCAGAGTTTCAGCATGTAAAATTATCGTTAAAAAAAGACCATGGAAAAACCAACGTTGCAGGTATAAACCTTGGAGAGATATATGCCGATTTCGATTAGTAGAGACGTCCCACCGGGACGTCTCTACACCGGGAGAATTATGATAACTTTTGTGAATTCGCCCTCAACGCTGTCGATGATAAGCTTGCCGCCATGGTCTTTGATGATACTATGGCTTATACTTAAACCTAGTCCAGTTCCAATACCCCTGGGCTTAGTGGTAAAAAACGGGTCTGTTACTTTATACAGCATATTGGCAGGTATACCAATGCCGTGGTCATAAAAGATAACTTTTACATAACGATGATTATCTATTATTATTTCTTCAGCCGTAATCTCAAGAATCTTGTCATCATGCTGTTTCGGGTATTTCTTATTTAAAGCATACCGTGCATTACTTATAGCATTTAAAAATACTTGTTGAATCTGCTGGGGATGCGCAATTATTTTAGGCAATTTTTCGGGGAGGTTCAGTTTTATCTTAATACTCTCTTTTCGTAATTGTGCCTCGGTCAGAACAAGGGTATCAGATAATATCTCCTGGATAGCGACAATTCTCTTTCTCTCTTTACTATCACTTGGTCTGGCAAAAGAAAGGAGACTGTGTACTATGTTTGCTATACGATTACCTTCCCTGATAATACGATTGGCAAAATCTTTTTCTGTACTTCCCTCTTCGCTTTTATTAGATAAGAGTTGTGCGTAATTGATAACGCTTGTTACTGGATTATTGATTTCATGAGCCACTCCTGCAGCAAGTTCTCCCAGCGATGCAAGGTTCCTGGAACGCATAGCTTCCCGCTGTAAAATCACCTTGTCAGTTATATCCCAGAAAAATCCTAATATACCAACAATTTCACCCTTTTCGTTTTTTACCGGGGTCTTTACCGTATGTACAACCATTTCCCGTCCGTCCTGTACATATTTCTCTTCTATATCCACTACCTGCCCCAACTCTAAAACTCTTTTATCGTCTATCCGGTATTTATCAGCAAGTCTCTTAGGATAAAGATCGTAATCTGTCTTTCCCTTGATCTCTTCTGGTTTAATATGTAAATCCTTAGTAAAGTTTTCATTACAAGATACATACGTGAAATTTTTGTCTTTATAAAATATCCTTTGCGGAAGATTCTCTAGCAGCATCTTGTACCTATTTTCACTTGCCCGTAATGCCTCTTCTACCTGTTTAAGCTCTTTGATCTTCACAAGGAGTTCCTCATTTACCTTTACCAGTGCCGCCGTTCTCTCTGCTATACGATGCTCTAAGGATTCATTGATCGTTCTTAGCTCATCCTCCACCTTTTTAAGCTTTGTAATATCCTGAATTGTGCCGTTCATCCGGATTGGCCTGCCGTTATTATCGATGATAACCTCTCCCTCACAATGAGCAACACGTATTGTACCGTCTTTCAAAATAATGCGATGATCAATGCAATATGGTTTTCCTTTATATAAGGCTTTTGAAACTGACTCTTTTACAAATTCTCGGTCATCAGGATGAATTAAACTTAGGAACCCTTCTAATGTAGCAGTAAATGCTTGTGGAGGAATACCAAAAATACTGTAGACCTCATCAGACCACCAGATCTTATTTTCTATGATATCCCATTCCCAGTTTCCTATATTTGCAATCCTCTGGGCATTGGCAAGACTGGCCTCGCTTTTACGCAGTGCCTCTTCCGT
>CAZPUD010000121.1:0-11519 GCA_964589115.1 uncultured candidatus Brocadiaceae bacterium
TCCAGAATGAGCAGTGTGTTGCATGTCATTCAGTTATGACCCCAGGTATTGTAAGGGATTGGAAGAAGAGCGCTCATTCAAGGGCTGAACCGGCTCCTACTGGCTGCGATACTTGCCACGGGAACAACCATCAGAAGTTAACCATGCCATCATCCAAGGCTTGTGGTACAAGCGACTGCCATGAGACCCAATATACCGAACAGGGTCAGGGTGGTATTGGTTCACATGCTTCCTGTTCAAGTTTTGCACAGGTTGAGTGTGCATGGTCAATTGAAAGACCACCGGGAGATACTGCTGGTTGTACATTCTGCCACACCAGCTCAGAAGAAAGATGCAGCACCTGCCATCAGAGGCATCAGTTTGATCCTAAAGTTGCAAGGCGCTCTGAGCAGTGCAAGACATGTCACTGGGGTAAGGATCACAGAGATTGGGAAGCTTATGATATCGGTTTGCACGGTGTAGTATATCAAGTAAATAAGTGGGATCCAAAACAGTTTGATTGGTCAAAGAAATTGGCTGACGCTGACTATGTAGGTCCAACTTGCCAGTACTGCCATATGAGAGGTGGTCATCACAACGTACAGAGATTCAGCACTGTATATACCAGTATGGGTATGTCCATGGCTGACCGTGGTGCACCAATCTGGAAAGAAAAGAGAGACCGTTGGGCATCTGTTTGCGATGATTGTCATTCGCCAAGATTTGCCCGTGAGAATTTACAGGCATTGGATGAATCGGTTAAAGATGCAGGTCTAAAGTATCGTGAAACATTCAAGGTAGCTGAAGACCTCCTTAAAGACGGTTTGGCTGATCCTATGCCAAAAGATCTCTGCCCAGACTGGTCAGGTCAGCATATTTGGAGTTTAAAGATCGGTGCCTATCATGATGGTCCTGAATACGGTGGTAAGACAGGTGAGTCAGGCGAATTCAGGATGTCAAACTGTACCGATATTGAAAGGCTCTGTTTTGAGAGCGTAGGATACTTCCAGACCTACATCTATAAAGGTATGGCTCATGGTTCCTGGAACGATGCTACCTATTCAGATGGATCATTCGGTATGGACCGTTGGTTAGTTAACGTGAAACAGGACGCTTCTCAGGCAAGGAGACTTGCTGCAGTTGAGAAGAAGGTTGGAATTACCTGGGTTCCTGAGAGTTTCTGGAAAACAGGCGAATGGCTTGATCAGTTAACTGGTCCATATATCGTGAAGAATCACCCTGGAAAGACTATATTTGATCTTTGTCCTGATCCAGGTTGGTTAGATACCCACCATGCACCTGCTGAAGAAGTTGAGTACATTAACAGAAAGCTAGATGAGCTCGGTATGAAGCACGAGACACATGGTGGTCATCACTAAGAGGTATGTAGCATGTCATAAAGTACTCTGCTAATATGAGAGAATAGTTGCAAAGAGTATTCTCTTGTAAGAGAGGAAAAATTAAAGAAGCTGTGCAACTTGCACAGCTTCTTTTTTTTATAAATAAAGTTGAAATCATGGAATTTTCAAATATACTAGAACTTTAATTTTTGTTAATGTATTTATTGTGTATAAGCGGAGATGTTTATGAGAAGACATACATATGTATCTTTTTTATCCCTGTTAGCTCTTTTGTTCTTTGCTGTTTCATGTGGTAAATCAGAGAAGCATCTTGAAATTGCTGAAAACTTACTAAGAGAAAAAAAGTTAGATGAGGCGCGAGAAGAATATACAAAGGCTATAGAGGCCGATGCCAATCTCGCAGAGGCTTATTACGGAAGAGGGAACGTTTATTTTGAACAGGAGAAGTTAGAGGAAGCAGCAGCGGATTTTAGAAAGGCCATTGATCTTAAACCAAAATACATTGATGCATACAAAAAATTAGCAGAAACTTTTATTAAAATTGGTGCACCCGATGATGAGTTTCAGAAGCGCGTTAAAGTTATACAGAATGATCCTGATAATGCAATGGGATATGTCGATTTGGGTGTTTTCTACCATAAGTTAGAAAAAGATATTGATGCTATAGAACAATACAAACAAGCACTGGAACTCGATCCTAACAATTCCTATATTATGTATAATCTGGGTGTTGGATATTTGGATATGGGATTGTACGAAGACGCTGAAACTATTTTTAAAAAATCTGTAGAAATTACTCCTACCCATGATAATTCTCACTATAATCTCGCTGTCGCACTCCATAAACAGGGAAAGACCGATGAGTGTATAAAAGAACTTAATAAAACCCTTGAAGTTAACCCCAAATATTCAAATGCCTATGTTATTTTTGGGTTAATTAAACTCAGAGAAAAGAGGTTTGAGGAAGCTATTGCTGAATATAACAAGGCAATGGAAATTGATCCGGATAATCTGGAAGCCCGATATCAAAGGGCAATTGTTTTTGCTTTACAGAAGAGATATGATGATGCTTTAGCGGAGAATATGAAAATACTTGAAAAAAATCCAAAGTTTACTAATGCTGCCTTTAATATTGGTGTGATTTATCACAGAACTGATAGACTCGACAAGGCTATGGAGTGGTATGATAAGATAGCCAAAAAGATTGATCCACTATACGAAGACGCATATTATAATAGAGGGCAGCTTTATTCGATGCTGGGTGACCACAGCAAGGCTTACAGTGATTATATTACCTATTCCATGATTACTAAATGGAGAACAGGGAAAGATCCGGCGGTTGTCTATAACCAAGATGATATTAAAGAAATGTTTTTAAGGTCGACACCGAATTTAAAAGATCAATTGAGAGATGAGGAATTGGAATTAAAGCCAAATTAAAATGTTAAAGCGATTGTCTAACACAAGTGTTATAGTTGTTCTCTCTCTTTTGTTTTCTTATCACGACTGTTACGCAAAAGGTACTTTTTCTGCCGGTGATAGATGTTTTGATGAAGGCCGGTGGGATGAAGCCGTTCATGAGTATGAGAAGATACTTGCAAAAAATGATAAACAGCCCGAGGTATACTTTAAGCTTGGAAATGCCCATTATAAAAATGGAGACCTGGAGAAGGCTGTTGATGCGTTCACAAAAGCTACTCAACTTAAGCCAGATTATCTTCAAGCGTACCAACGGCTGTCCGAGGTTAGCATGGAAATCGGAGCACCTGAGGATGAGATGAAGTTATGTCTGAAGGAAGTGCAGAAGAATCCTAACGATGCCAATGCACATCTTCGATTAGGGTTAGCTTACTATAAGTGCAATATTCTTGAAGAGGCCAAAAGGGAATATGAGATAGCCATTGGATTAGACCCCAAAAAAGCAGAAGCATATTTAAATTTAGGGGTTTTATACCATGATTTTCATTACCATGATAAGGCAATTGAGATGTATAAAAAGGCAACAGAAATATCGCCTGATTATGCTATACCACATTTTAACCTGGGCGTTGCATATTACCAAACTAAATGTTTTAACGAGGCCATTTCCCAGTATAAGCAAGTTATTGAGATAAATCCGAATTATGTGGAAGCGTACGTGAACTTGGGGATTGCATATTTTGCAAATGGCTCATATTCCGATGCCCTCAAAGCTTTGAAAAAGGCCTCTGATTTGAGCGCAACGGGATCTAATACCGCCAAGATTCATTATTATCTCGGAAATGTTTATAGCGATACAGGTAAAACTGATAATGCGATAGAAGAATATAAACGCGCTATAGAAATAAATCCGAAGCTGATCGCTCCTCATTATAGCCTCGGCATCATTTATCTAAATAAAAAAATGGCAGATCATGCTATAAGTGAATTTACCAAGGTAATTACATTGGACCATGATTACGCAAACGCCTATTTAAACCGTGGGAAAGCTTATGAGTTAAAAAGTGATCGGGAAAATGCACAAAATGACTACAATTCTTACCAGCATGCCAAAACAGCCTTTGCCAGGGTCTATAAAGAAGAACCTTTATCCGTCTATTATGAGGGTTTAAATCCTTCTAAATAATTCTTTTGGGGATAGTTAATTAAATAATTGCAGATTTGTAAGCTCATTGTACACTCTTATCAATATCAACCTTTGGGCTTACTTCCCTAATGGTTTTTTCTTCACCTGGTTTATAATCTTTTGCACACCTAAAGCCTATGCTCTTATTCCGTTCTTCCGGCTTACCAAATATTCTAACAGCACATCTCATTTTATAGACATAGGGTGCAAACAAAGAACCTCCCTTTATAATGCGGACACCTGTACTTATTTCCGGACCTTTAGGATTAACGCTTGGGCTGCTTTGAAAATATTCTGGATGATACCAATCATTACACCATTCAGAAACACTCCCCGACATATCAGAACATCCGTAAACACTATTTCCAATCTGAAAGCTGCCCACAGATAGAGGGGCATTTTCACCTATATTACAAAATTTTGTTTCCCATACATTACCCCATGGGTATCTTCGACCGTCCGGTCCTCTCGCAGCCTTTTCCCATTCTGCTTCGGTAGGCAAACGTTTACCAGCCCATGCTGCATAAGCATAAGCATCGTACCAGTCTATCCTGTTAACGGGGTAATCTGGATAATCGTAGTATGGATAGTCCCAGCCTGTATGTGGAGTCCCTGGGGTATGGTTTTTGTTTTTAGGCTCACCCGGGAAACATTTGCTGTGGTTACCTGTCTCTTTTATATACTGCAAAAATTCCCAATATTGGGCGTTTGTTACTTCATATTTATCAATATAAAATGCATCTAAATACACTTCATGTTGAGGGCTCTCCTCCGGGATAAAATCGTCTTCCCCTGAACCCATAATGAATTTTCCTGCAGGAACAAGTACCATTTCATTCCATTTTTCATTATTCTCTGCCAGCGCCTTCCTCATTCTTTCGTTTCTCTCGGCTAAGGTCTTTTCCATGCGCTGTTTTTTCTCTGATAAGTTAAGTCCCTTTTCTAATTTATTGATATATATTCTTACATCTTCTAAAGTCTTTTTATAATTTTCATCTGATTTTATTTCTTCCGGCTGTGCTTCTAATAATTTCATACATTTATCGAGATGGGTTAGGGCTTTTTGCGGGTTTTTAAGTTTCCAGTAGACGCCTCCCATATGGAAATGGATACTTGGTATTTCAGGATTCAATAACTCTGCTTTTTTGTATTCAATTAATGCCTTTTCCAAATCTCCTATTTCGTCCCGGAATTTATTACCCTCTAGAAGATGAAATAATGCTTGTTTTGTTAAGTCTTCGGGTGTAGCATCGGAAGGTATCTTGATATCATCTTTTGTTACTTTAGGGTCAACCATCTTCTTATTTATTGAGGTTAAGGGTACAAGTGCGGTACCATCTTTTTTACAAAATTTATCTCCGGTTTTTCCTAATTCTCCGCAAGTCGGGCATATTAAATCCTCGTAATCATAATCTATAAGTTGCTTGCCGTCAACGCTGCAAAAATTGATGTCACCCGGGTATATTCTATTACATTCCGGACAAAGCTTATTTTTGCTAATATCTTCCTTTAAGCTTGGTAATGGTTCTTTTTCTTGATGTAAACTCTTAACTTCCCCTTTAATCTCCTTTGCTGGAAGCATGGCAGATAAAGGTAGTATTGATATAATAGGTGGAATGATGAAGGAATATATAATCTTCACAAAAACAAACCTCCTTTAAATAATAAACTAGTCGTTCTTATAACGAAAAAGAGATACATAGATTGATGTATCCCTTTTTGATTTTAATACAGGAAATTTATATAAAATTCAATAAATTTAAGGTTTTTTTTCCGCCATTTCAATGTTTTGTTTTTGTTCTTCCTTTTCTGTGTTCCAATTTGACCAATCACCCCATTCGATATATTTCTTACCGTCTGACAACCAGTACTGTGTTCCATCCCTCTCTCTTTTATATGTAAGATTTTCCACTGTTCGAACTTGCGTTTGCTTTATCACTTTAAAAAAATGGCAGTCGACCTGATGAAAGTTAATTTCAGAACTGTCTTTTACTTCTTTTAGTTCAAGGTCTTCTATGGTGAGTTTTTTTTCGTTAAATTTTTTTTCATCGACTGGAATTTCATAAGTTATGATCTCGGTTACCTTGACAGTTACCGGGTTTGGTTTTTCATCAATCCAGGGTATAGGGATAGTACCTCCATATGGTGCAAATGATTGATGATAACTGTCAGGCTGTTTGTTGCCGAGCTTCCCGAAGATATCAATATGCTGTGCCTGGATTTGCTTATCTTTAATAAAGAATATGCTGATAAATGCAGAAAAACTCAATACTAGTGTAATTCCTAAAGCGACATATTTGATACGATGCTTATGCATTTTAAATCCCTTCCATAACACTGAGTTGAAAAATTTTCTATGAAATTAAGTGTAAAAATTCTACAGGAAAATAGTATGTTTGTCAATTACTATAGAAGTATTTATTTTCACAACAATTAAAGCACCTATTGTAACATAGAATAATCTTTTTTAAATATATTCATCATTCTTTTTCTATAAAAAACTAATGCTTTAACTTAAATAACAAAGAAAACTTATGGCTTAATAAAAAATGACTTGAACATCATTGGAGTTTGTGGTAAAATTCGCAGACTTTTCATGTTTTGTATTTTCGTTTATATGTATCTGTGATATCACAATTTGAACTTTAATAGATATTAAATATAAGCTGATTAATTTAACAAAGGCAGAGGCTATTTTAAATTGGAAGATTAGGAGGTATCTATGGAGCGGTTGAAGCAGGTATTGGATTTTGTTCGGAGAAGAAAAAAACTGGTAGGCTTCTTCACCATGATAGTATTGGTTGTTTTTTTTGTTACGCTAAATAAAGTTTACCATTATTCAGAGAAAAGCGAATTTTGTGCTAGCTGCCATGAAATGAAAATTCACTATGACTCATTTAAGGCATCGAAACACCATAACGAACATGTTGAAAACTGCCATGCCTGCCACGTGGGACCAGGGCTTAAGGGTTATGCACACGCAAAGCTCAGCGATGGAACCCACGATTCCTTTATGCATGCATTCCTGGCCTATTCAGACGGTGCTTTTATAGAAATTGCTGAGGATAGCCTCCAAATCCTTAATGGAAACTGTGTCCGCTGCCATTCTGAAGGTTTTACAGAAGATAAATCACATATCGAATTTGCCACCAAGAGTTACAAGAGCGGTATCCGTGGTACAACCCCTGAAAAGTTACAGTGCACGGATTGTCACTTAGGTATAGTTCATCCTCATATGCCGGGTGATTTATTTAAGGCCTATGCAGAAAAGAGGATTAAACCTTTTGGTACGTATGAAGAAACAGATTGCCTTGCCTGTCACAAACTGGCAACACCCAAAGTTGTAAAGGAATGGACAAGGGGCGCTCACGCTGTAAAGGGTGTGACCTGTATAAGCTGTCACGGTAATGATCATCGTGCTATTGTGAAGAAAAGGGGCTACGTTGCGGCAAGTACCTGCGGTGAATGTCACCAGAACCAATATGTCGATTTTCGTGAAAGTGCGCACCTTCAGGGTCATGCTGTCGCAACCCCGAATTCATTTAACGTGATAACTACAAGGCTGTTGAATATTAAAGATTGTAAGGAATGCCATAAGTTAAGTTTAACATATGAATTCGATAGGATTGGCGGCAGTTGCGATGCCTGCCATCCAAGCCACAGGTTTTCGGTTGAAGAAGCAAAGAAACCCGAAGCTTGTGAAAAGTGCCATATTGGAGGACCGGAGCACTCCCAGTTAGATACAAGCAGAGGGTCAATTTTTGGAAAAGTTTTAGAGTTACGTGGCCAGGGTTTGATTACAAAAGATTTAATTACCTGCCAGTCTTGCCATGGTCCGAAAAAGTCACATAACTTTAGTAAAGTATCTGTACCGGAAGATATTGAAATATTGCTCTTTGGTGGGAGATACGGGTATATAAAGGCCCCGGCAGGACACCAATAGAACAAAATAAGTTGAAAAAACCTGAGAATTTATTTTATATAATCCCACCGTTTTAAAGCGGTGGGATTTTTTTTGCCTGTATTATTTTATTTTGTTTTCTCTAGAGAGATAAAAAATGGGGAAAAGTATAGCACAAAAAATTTTAAGCTCGCATCTTATATCCGGTGAGTTGAAAACCGGTAAAGAGATTGCTATTTCTGTTGATCAGACCCTCACTCAAGATGCTACCGGAACTATGGCCTATTTACAATTTGAGGCCATGGGTATATCTAAAGTAAAGACAAAACTTTCAGTAAGTTATGTTGATCATAATATGCTTCAGACAGGTTTTGAGAATTTTGATGATCATTTATTCCTTCAGAGTGTTGCCAGAAAGTATGGTATCTATTTTTCCAAACCTGGAAATGGTATTTGTCATCAAGTGCATTTAGAACGGTTCGGTGTACCAGGAGAGACTTTATTGGGGTCTGACAGCCATACGCCTACCTGTGGTGGATTGGGAATGCTTGCTATCGGAGTTGGTGGGCTTGATGTAGCTATCGCTATGGCAGGCGGACCCTTTTATATTACCATGCCAAAATTATTGTTGGTAAAGCTCAGTGGTGTATTACGGCCATGGGTGACGGCAAAAGACGTAATTCTGGAATTGTTAAGAAGACTGACCGTAAAGGGGGGTGTCGGTAAGATATTTGAGTATGGGGGTGAAGGGGTAAAAACACTTACGGTAACGGAACGTGCGACAATTACAAATATGGGTGCTGAATTGGGGGCCTTTACTTCGGTGTTTCCCAGTGATGCGCAGACCAAGAAATACCTGAAGATGCAAGGCAGGGAAGGCGACTGGAAACCTTTAAAGGCAGATGCCAGTGCAAAGTACGATGAGGTTGTTGAGATTGATCTTTCATCCCTGGAACCGTTAGTTGCTAAACCACATAGTCCTGATAATGTGTGTAAAGTAAATGAGATTAAAGGTCTAAAGGTCCATCAGGTCTGTATTGGAAGTTGTACGAACTCATCGTACCATGACCTTATGGTATCTGCAGCAATGTTAAAAGGGCGAAGGGTCCATCCTGACGTAAGCCTTACCATTTCTCCTGGTTCGAGACAGGTATTGGAGATGATAGCGAAAAACGGAGCACTGGAGGACATGATTGCCGCAGGCGCACGCATCATTGAGGTAGCTTGCGGGCCTTGTATTGGAATGGGGCAGGCCCCTCCTTCTGGAGGTGTTTCTGTAAGATCATTCAATAGAAATTTTGAAGGCCGAAGCGGAACGGCTGATGCAGGAGTTTTCCTGACCAGTCCGGAAACGGCTATTGCAACAGCCATTAACGGGTTTATTACTGATCCAAGAGACTTTGGCGATCCAATAGTAATTAAGTACCCAAAAAGCTTTATCATTGATGACAGTATGATTATTTCCCCCTCTGAAAAACCGGAAGAGGTTATTATCTTGAGGGGGCCAAATATAAAACCTTTACCCAAAAAAGAACCTATGCCCGATATATTAAAGGGAAACGTTCTTTTAAAGGTGGGCGATAATATTACCACCGATCATATTATGCCCGCAGGGGCAAAAGTTTTACCTCTGCGCTCGAATATACCAGCCATCTCAGAATTTGTATTTGAAAAAGTAGATAAGGAATTTGCAAAACGAGCTAAGGAAAAGGGTGGGGGATTCTTAATTGGTGGAGTGAACTACGGCCAGGGATCAAGCAGGGAGCATGCTGCACTGGCTCCTATGTATCTCGGAGTTAATGCCGTTATTGCAAAGTCCTTTGCCAGGATCCACCGTGCAAATCTTATAAATTTTGGTATCCTGCCGTTAACATTTGAGAACGAAAATGATTACAGTCTGGTTGATCAGGGAGATACCGTTGAGTTAACCGATATAAAAAACAGATTAAAATCCGGAAGTAAAATTACTTTGAATAATGTAACAAAGGGTATAGAAATAAAATTGATACATACACTAACCCCCCGTGAAGTTGATATCCTTTGTGTTGGAGGCCTATTAAATTACCAGGCCAAAGAACAGTCGGATCAAATTTAAAATTACCTACAGTTTATAAAACGATCCCTTCGTTCAGGAATGATAGTGAACGGTTCCCATTTTCCGAGTCATTGGCTACGGACAACGGTTCCTATTTTATCCGTGTTAGTCCGTAGCTATCAAAGTCGTACTTTTTGCTATCTATTGTAGCTGGAAACATGTTTTCCTTAATATCTCTCTGAATAATAGCATTCATTTCATTTATGGTAAATCTATTATCTATCATATACTGAATAGCCGCATTTGCATCCTCGTATGTGCTGAACAGACTAAAAATTGTCCTTTTCTTTTTCTGCAGGTACTGCGTCATTCTCAAGACCCCTGTCAGGTGCTGCTGGCTGCGCTTCTACGCCCGTTGTAGATGTATCAATCGATGCTGATTTAACAAACGGTTTTTCCTGTCCGAAAATGCTGCACCACCAGTAAGGTATTAGTACGATCCCTGCTACGATGCATACCCAGGGCCAGAAGAGTGATGTACCGGGCACATGGATAAGAAGTTTTCCTACACCTAGCAATAAAAGAAAGAGCGATAAAGCCGACAGAACAGTCATTTCCAATCCCTTGAGAAGATTGTTCAAAGGCAGGCGGGGATCATCTCCCAGCAGCGCAGCGGTCCTGCGCCAGAATCCCATGGGTATTACGGTCCGGTAGAAACGGATCAATGTCTGATCCTCCGTTCTGGGAGTAAAAAAAGTAATTCCCACTGCTGCGGCAGTAGATACCAGGGCCATAGTTGAAAGACGAATCCACTCGGCATCGGTAATAACAAGCAGGATTGGTGCCACAATTAGAGAAGCTGCCATGGCAGCCAGTTCTGAGAACAGATTGATCCTTTCCCATAACCATCTCAGGACCAGTACTGAGCCCATTCCGGCACCGAATAATGAAGAAATAAACCAGGCGGTTTGAATGGAGCCAATGTTGGCCATAATAATGAGGGCAATGATCAGTATCAAAAAATTAGAGATACGGGCTATAACGACTAGTTCCCTGTTTCTGGCTTCCCGTTTGAGCCATCTCTGACAAATTAATCGCTTGTATACATCGTTGCTCCAATAGCTGGCTCCCCAGTTGAGATGAGTATCGACAGTGGAAGCCATGGCGGCGAGGAGACCGGTGAGCATCAGGCCCCGCATGCCTGGCGGGAGCAAATCATTAATTCCGGTAACAAATAGAATCTCCCTGGAAGCGGTAAACATATCACCATTAGCGTCTTGAGGGGAAAAAGGATAGAGAACCAATAACCCTACTCCAATAATCAACCAGATCAGACTACGGACGAAGATTTGTATCCATGAGAGTAAAACTGCTGCAAACCGTGCATCACGGTCTGCCTGACAGGCCATAGACCTCTGTGCTAAGTATCCGGTGCCGTCGCTGCTCATATTAAAAAACCATTGCAAGCATACAATGACCAAAAATGGAAGAAATAATTTAATTTCCGGAGGGCCGAAAGAGAGCATTCGGGAGGTAAGCCCTTCACCATAAAGAGCTACCATACGATTTGCCATAGCACCAAGTCCTCCAACCTTTTGGATGATGACGATGGCGTATACCAGACTCCCTATAAGGGCG
>CAZPUD010000122.1:0-11442 GCA_964589115.1 uncultured candidatus Brocadiaceae bacterium
ATACAAATTGCTTATAAAATTTTGGGTCTACTAAGTTTTGTGTGGGTAAATTTTGGGTATAGTTCTTTCTAAATGCCACAAATAATAAGGTTTTCAGGGAATAAGAGAGCTTCAAAAAGTTGTCAAGAAATTGTACTATTATAAAAAGCTATTACTAGGGAGGCATTAATTAAGAAACGATTCCCTTGAAAATATTGCTAAAGTAAAATTCAAGAACAAGCTTATGGGAGAACAGGAAAGCAGCAGCAAGACTAACCGCTCCGTTCCACTCCGCTTTATGCGCCGATTATATAGAAAAGCGGCGCATCGTGCATGTTACGCTCAAGTTATAGAGGAATACGATAAACAATAGCAGCACAATTGTCTTTGCCAGTGTTATTCAATACGGTTACGACGACATTACATCTTAAACTAAAAATTCTAACCCGATTTTGTAATATTTTACCCACACAAAACTTAGTAGACCCAAAATTTTTAACTATTAACTATTAACTATCCACTATCTACTTCGCATTTAGCAATTGTCCTCGGTTATCTCCCATTATAGTTCTGTATTCCATCTCCAACAATTGTCTTTTGATGTGTAGTCCCGATGCATATCCTACAAGCTTCCCGTCAGAGCCTATGACCCTGTGACAGGGAATAACTGGCGGAAGGGGATTTTTGTTATTCGCCATACCTACAGCCCTGGCGGCCTGTGGCTGTCCAATCTGTTCTGCAACCCATTTATAAGACCGGTACTCACCGTAAGGAATTTCCTGCAACTTTTTCCATACTCTTTTTTGAAACGGGGTGCCTTGCCTTAAGTCTATAGGAAAATCAAAGGATACCTGTATACCCTGAAAATATTTTTGTAAAATTTCTGTTTCCCGTCTTAGGAACGAATCATTCCTTTGGAATTTTATATTTTCCCTAAGATCTTTTGAAAAGAGAGGTGGATGTGTTATATTTTTTTCAGCAGCATAAGGGAATGAGATTTGACAGACCCCTTTTGTACTCTTTGCAATATATACGTATCCAAAAGATGTAAAAAAATTGCTGAAGAAAATTATTTCCGGATTATTTGTTAGAACCTTTGTATCCACTAGAGCTTTTTTGTCCACTAGAACCTTTGTATCCAAATGTTAATCTGTATCCTTTCACGAATCCCATGATAATTAATGTAACGAAGAGTAAGGTTGTAAGTACGGATATAGTGAGGGTTGTAACTATCCATAATTCTTTTATGAAAAAGTTCCACCATGAATATTTTAATAAGCGTATACCGGCCTTCTCAAGGAAGAAAAGGGTTGTTAATATAATACTGAATCCGAGGACGAGGTACTTGATATCCTGTTTATGAGGTGCCATTGAAACCGTAAAAATAATGATTGCTATTACAAATAAGATATGGCGTATGCTTGTGATGTGAAGCTGACCCCTGAAGGTACTGTATGTATTCCAAACCGTATCAAGGAGATGTCTTATCAGATCAAAAAAGCCCTTAAAAGTAAAAAGGATTTCCTGAGGAAAGGTACTATTAAGTTTAACAGGATTTGAGAGGATTTTTGATATAAATAGAATGAAAAAAGCGCAGCCAAAAATAGGTGCTGTAGCAATAAAGAAATCGAAGAGAAAAGGGACCTTAGGCTTATCATATTGAATTCCGGTATCTTTTGATGCAAATAAATTGAGTTCCTTAATAGTTGTTCCCGTTACAAGACATACGAGTGCATGGCAGAGTTCATGAACAATGGTACCTGGCAAGAGGAACCCCTTAGTTATTTTCATATTGATGTATTTTGTCCATAATCCATATGTTGCAAAACTGAGGAAGATAATGAGGATAAGACCTATTGCTAATGATAAGTATATCATAATAAGGTTCTCATAAGAGAGTATGTGTAAACAGGGTAAGGAGTATAAAAGTCTAAGTCATAAGTCAGGGATCAAAATTCGTAAGAAAAGGCTTATACTTCTGAATTATTTACTTCCGTATTGTCAATACAGACTTCCATCCCTTATTATTTGCCTTTTTATGGCTATAAAATGAGACGAATAGATTAGCAAAGGCGTTATAGGTGTGTCAATCTGAAAAATAAATTTAAGACAAAGAATTCCTTGCAATTCTGTGTAGGGGGTATATATAATTATTCAAAGTGTTTGTAACTTTGATGTATAGGAATTTTCATTCTATTAAAGCGGTTTTCAGGGTGGCACGGACAAACTTGTTTGTCCGTGTTGTTTGAATATATACACGGGTATGGAATATCCCACACTGACAAACAAAGTTTGTCAGTGCCACCCTACTGTTATAAATCGCCGAAGGTCTAATTTAATGTATAGGAAATTCAAAGTTTCAGAGTTGGTTCAATCGTCCACGATTGAACCGAAACTTTTAGCATGTTTCATATGTCTGGAATAAACCAAAACGTACAGACCTATGCTAAACGAATGGTTCAATCTACAAGATTGAACCAACCTTAGAATTTTCAATCTTTGTAGGGGCTGAAGATTTTCAGTCCCTACATATGATACGTTCATAAAACTTTTTGGACGACCTCCGGCAATGAGTTAGCCAAATGTGATAAGTTAAGCCTATCAGAAAATAAGTTGTTTGTATATCTATGGGGACGTAGCTCAGTCCGGGAGAGTGTCTCGTTCGCAACGAGAAGGTCGGGGGTTCGATTCCCCTCGTCTCCATTTTTTATTTCCTGTATGTCGGGAATTTGTGACTCTTGACTCCCTCAAAAACCATCCTCAATATGTCCCCGGAATTAGAAATGGATCGCTGCTCGCCAATAGGAGGGTTGATACAAGGAACACATGTGGGGATTTGAACTCACCATCATAGCTGCCATGATCTGCGTCAACAGCGTTTTTGCAGCGTACGAAATTGCCTTGGCGTCCGTCAGCGTCTCCCGACTGCAGAGGCTAGTGGATGATCACCGGAGCGGGGCGAAAGTCGCCCTGTACATGAAGCAGAACATGGAAGCGAGCCTGGCCGTCGTCCAACTTGGGATCACACTTGTCGGTACCATCGCGGCGGCTGTCGGTGGGACTGGTGCTGCAGAGAAGGTGGTCCCTGCCCTTATGGGACGCCTGGGTGTTTCTGAGGGTACGGCTGAGGTTCTGGCCATTGCTATTGTTGTTGTCCCGCTTACCATCGTGACAATCATCGTCGGGGAGTTGATACCAAAGGTGTTCGCACTACGCAATGCGGAAAGGGTGTGCCTTACTCTTTCGCCTTTCATGCGTTGGTTCTCCTTCAGCGTCTGGCCTGCCGTGTGGCTTTTTGAAGCGGTCGTCATGGGTGTCATGTCGTGGGGCGAGCGTCACCTGGGCTCTGGCGATTCTGGCAAGCCTAAGACGGTGGAGCTTCAAGAACTCCGCGCCATAACCGCCATGGCCCGCGCCTCACGACTCATTGGGCACCGGGAGGAGCGTATCATTCTGGGAGCTATGGAGTTGCAGTCACGCTCAATCCGCACTATCATGCTCCCGGACGAACATGTGACCACTCTCGATGCGAATGCTTCACTGTCGGACAATCTGATAACGGCCCACCTCGACATGCATACACGCTTTCCCGTTGTTACACGGAAGGGTGCCCGCAGACTATCATCGGCTATGCAAACTTCAAGGACATCATTGCCACGATGCGCCTGGCTCCACGAGAACCCACTTTCCGTAACATCATCCGCCCGATCCCGTCCCTTAAGGATGACGAACGGATCTCCGTATGCCTTGAGCAGATGATGCGCGAGCACACACACATAGCCTTGGTGCGTGACGCAGCCGGCAGAGTGGTGGGGATAGTCACGCTCGAAGACATCCTTGAGGAATTGGTGGGCGATATCGAGGACGAGTACGATCGTCTTCCTGCCCACATTGTCGAATCCGGCTCCAGTTGGGTTGTAGGTGGCGGGGTTTCCGTTGATAGATTGAAAGCCACAACCGGTATCGACATAAGTATCGATCCACCAGCGGCCGGTGTCCGTACACTCAATAATTGGGTCAGCAGACACTTGGGCAGGGAAGTTCGCAGGGGCGATGTTGTCGAAAGGGACGCTGTGCGAGTTGTGGTTCGCAAGGTTCGCCGGCAGAAAGTCTAGGAAGCTCAGGTGAGCCGGTTTGAGCAAAGGCAGCCACCGGACAAGGCGCTGCAGCAGACCGACGAGATATGAAAGGTTCTTAATTTTATTATAGATTTTTTATGCAATCACTAAAAGACCTTACTATTAATAAAATAAATAAAGAAGGAAAGCTTACCTTTGCCGAATTTATGCGGATGGCATTATATCATCCAAAGTATGGCTATTATAACTCAGAAACAGAGCGAGTGGGTAGATTCGGGGATTACTATACAAGTCCTACCGTCCATAGTATGTTTGGAGAACTTATTGCAAAACAACTGGAAGAGATGTGGAGGTTGATGGGCGAAGAGGCATTTACAATTGTAGAAATGGGAGCAAACAGGGGATGGCTATGCTGCGATGTTCTTCAATGGGTAAAAAAAGAATATCCTGGATTTTATTGTAAACTCTCTTACATAATTATTGAAACCAATCCCTATGCAGAGAAAAGACAAAGGTTACTTTTAAATTCTCTGGGGCCGATAGGCGAAAAGGTATCATGGCATTCGTATACAGAAGACGGTTTCTCTTTCGGTAAAATCCAGGGATGCTTTTTATCTAATGAATTTATCGACGCCTTACCTGTACACCGGATAAAAATAAAAAATAAGGTTCCATATGAATTATATGTGGGATATAATGGCACAAATTTTTATGAAATAGAGGATACGATATCTAAACGGACACTTGAAACGTACATTGAAACTAATCACAGGCATTTCAAAGAGGATTCGGTATATGAAATAAATTTGGATGCCGTAGGGTGGTTAAAGCATGTTTCGGAAAGATTACAAAAAGGTTTTGTAATAACAATAGATTATGGGGATACAATAGACGGGTTACATAGAGAAAATTGTGCTTATGGAACGTTAAGATGCTTTTATAAACATACTGTTAACCGGGACTTCTACGAGCGGCCGGGTGAGCAGGATATTACTGCCCACGTTAATTTTACAGATTTAATAAATGCGGGGGAACCGGTAGGACTCAAGGTTACCGGTTTTACAAAACAATCCCATTATTTAATTGCCTTAGGAGTTTTGAAAAGGTTAAATATGGTTAATAACGGTATATATACGACATTGAAAGTAAAGAACCTTTTCCATCCGGAAGGTATGGGTGATATATTCAAGGTACTGATCCAGCACAAAAACATTGAAAATCCCAGGTTAACCGGTTTGCAACCGTTACATTCAGTAATTTTATAATTATGCTGGTACATAGTCAGCATGATTTGTAACGATATGTGAATGTCAAAAAGGTACAACCTGTCATTGCGAGGGTTTTGTCCGAAGCAATCCCTTTTTAAGGTATTCGAAAGATTGCTTCGGACAAAACCCTCGCAATGACAGGTGCTATATAACCCGTTATTGTCAATTGCCTTGATTGTAAAGGTTATATTGATGATGTACCAGTGCAGTACAACCATAATTTGCGAATAACTGGACAAAGGATTAATGGAGTATTGTTACGAAGGAAACTTCAATATAAGGAGTTTTATTATGAAAATAGGTCATACATCTGAACCTGGTTCCATGATGGATATACTCATGGAAGCAATTAAGAGAGAACAGGAATCTTACGATTATTACTACAGAGCAGCATTACAAGCTGCAAAACCTTCTACAAGAAAAATGCTGTTAAGTCTGGCAGATTGGGAAAAAGGGCATATTGAGGAACTAACGAACCACGTGATGGAATTAAAGGCCCAGATGGAGATTGATAGGGCGATGACCGGTGGTTTGTAGATAAATGGCTTCTTATTCAGATTATGTAGTCAATTGTGAAACCAGAACCATCCGGCGTGTTATTGCCATAGGGTAGCTTTCGTGATTTTGAATCGATATTGTTTGCTCTCCGGGATTTTTGATCTTGCTGCAGTTTAACGTTGACGTTGCCTGAATCTTTTGTTGATTCCACACGGTTTGCCCTGCTGGCAACTTCTTTGCTAAAATTGCTCATCTGAATGGAAGCGGCGATGTTTGTAGAAACAATTGGTATGTCTCCGCGTATTACTGTATTCATATCGCCAATTTATCTTCCTTTTTATTTTTGAATGATAAATGCCGGCTCAATTTATTGTTGAATTGAGCAAATTAGTGGTTATCGTAGCAAAAATCCTGTGTGTAATCAAATTTATTATAAATTTTTCTTTTGGTGGAATGAAAACTTAATTTTTAAGCTTAAAACTAGGTGAATGAAAATGACGGAGATTAAGCGGGAAGATTTATTAAGGTTATATTATTACTTGAAATTGACAAGAAGACTGGAAGACCGGGTTACGTCTTTGTACCATCAGGGGAAGATATTGGGAGGGGCATGGACGAGTAACGGTACCGAGGCAGTCTCTGTGGGATATGGTTATGCCCTTGAAAAGGATGATGTTGCTGCCCCATATTTTAGGGATATGGGGGTTTTCCTGATCAGAGGTATTACTGCAAAACGTATTATAGCGCAGTATATGGGTAAAAAGACCGGTGTCAGCGGTGGTAAAGAGGGAAATGTCCATATCGGCGACTTGAATTTTGGTGTTTTTGGCTTTCCCAGTCATTTGTCAGATAATTATCCGGTTGGGACGGGTGCTGCACTTGCCTTTAAGATGCGCGGTGAAAAAAGGGTTGTGGCTGCTTGTACCGGAGATGGCGGGACAAGCCGTGGAGATTTCCACGAAGGTATGAATTTTGCGGCCGTCAGGAAATTACCTATCGTATTCTTTTGCAATAATAATCAGTATGCCTATTCTACCCCGCTGCGATTACAAATGGCTATAAAGAATGTTGCCGACCGTGCTCATGCCTATGGCATACCCGGTAAGATTGTAGATGGAAACAACGTTGTAGAAGTTTATACGGCTGCAAAAGAGGCTTATAATAATGCAAGGAACGGTAGTGGACCCACCTTCATAGAATGCAAAACGATGAGGATGCACGGTCATTCAGAACACGACAGCGCTAAGTATGTACCACGGGAACTTCTGGAAGAATGGAAGAAAAGAGATCCCATTATGAATATGGAAAAATACCTGCTTGAGAACAATATCTCAAAAAAAGAGGAATTGGACAATATCGATTCTCAGGTAAAAAAAGAGATTGATGAGGCGGAGGCATTTGCAATGGAGAGCCCGTATCCCGATCCGGAAGATTGTTATAAGGGTGTTTACTCAACACCTATACCAGAGGAGTAAAACAGCATGAGAGAGATTACATATCTTGAAGCGATTAAAGAAGCGCTGGACGAAGAAATGACACGTGATCCAGGTGTATTCATTTTAGGTGAAGATGTTGGGGTTTATGGTGGTGCATTTCGTGTAACGGAAGGGTTCTATGAGAAGTATGGAGAATGTCGTGTCCTTGATACCCCGTTATCCGAATCGGGTTTTACAGGTGCCGCCATCGGCGCGTCACTTGTCGGTATGAGGCCTGTCGTAGAGATGCAGTTTGCTGATTTTATCTCATGTGCCTTTGATCAGATCGTTAATGTGGCTGCAAAGAATTATTATCGGTGGGGGGCGGCTACCCCCATTGTAGTACGGGCTCCTTACGGTGGAAATATCCACGGCGGGGCATTTCATTCACAGTGTATCGAGGGTTTTTTTTTTAATGTACCGGGACTCAAAATCGTTGCTCCTTCCACAGCCTACGATGCTAAAGGCTTACTGAAGGCCGCAATTCGTGATAACGACCCCGTCATTTATTGTGAACATAAATATCTCTACAGACGAATCAAGGGAGACGTCCCCAAAGAAGATTACGTCGTACCTATAGGAAAGGCCAGCATTTCCCTGGAAGGAACAGATGTATCTGTTATTACCTACGGGGCAATGGTCCATACCGCACTTGAAGCTGCACAAACGCTTAAGGAGAAAGGGATTTCTGTTGAGATTGTTGACCTGAGAACGATTTTGCCGTTAGATAAAAAATCAATCTTTAATACCGTAAAAAAAACAAACAAGGTCGTTATATTACACGAACAGACCAAAACAGGCGGTGTTGGTGCCGAGATCTCTGCCTTAATAAATGAACATTGTTTCGAGTATTTGGATGGACCTGTTATACGCGTCGCCGCACCTGATACGCCGGTACCATATAGTGCACAAATGGAAGACGTATTTATTCCAAAACCAGGAGATGTCATTTCTGCTGTAGAAAAATTAATGCGCTATTAACAAGGAGGTGGAATATGCCTGTCGATGTAATTATGCCACAAATGGGGGAAAGTGTTGCGGAGGGAACTATTCAGAAATGGCTTGTTCGTGAAGGGGACCATGTGGAGAAGGAACAGCCAATTGTTGAGATTAGTACTGATAAGGTCGATACAGAAGTACCGTCACCGGTTAGCGGTACTCTGAAAAAGATCCTCTATCCTGAAGGAAAAACCATTCCTGTCCAGACAGTAATTGCACAAATTGATACAGATGGAGCAAAAGAGGGTACTGGTGTTACCGCAGAAAAAACAGAAGAAACAAAAAAGATAGAAACGGCTAAGCCTGTTGAAACGGTTGAGAAGGAAGAAGAGAAAGAGAAACGATATTCACCATTAGTTAGAAAGCTGGCCAGAGAATATTCGGTCGATTTGGAAAATATAAAGGGTACAGGTGAAGGAGGGAGGGTCACAAAAAAAGACATTATGGATTACGTGGCTGCAAGGCCCGGTGCAGCGCCAACTCCTGCTGCAGAGCCTGAAAAGAAAGTTTTGGAAAAAGAGATAACAATTCCATTAAGCCAGAAACGAAAGCTTACAGCCGAAAGAATGATACAGAGCAAGCGGACGGCTGCTCATGTAACTACCGTATTTGAGGTTGATATGACAAGAGTTACCCGGTATCGCGATCTTAACAAGGACACTTTGAAAGATGAAGGTATCCATCTTACCTATCTTCCATTCATAACCCATGCAGCAGTCCGGGCTATTAAGGAGTACCCAATAGTAAACGCTTCATGGACGGATGAAGGTATTGTACAGAAAAACTATGTTAATATAGGGATTGCGGTATCTCTTGAAGATGGACTGATCGTTCCGGTAATAAGGGATGCTGATAAAAAAGATTTGATACAGTTGTCACGGGAAATCCAGGATATTGCCTTACGTGCACGAACAAAGAAGTTGAAGCCGGAGGATGTCCAGGGTGGGACATTTACATTAACTAACTATGGTATTAACGGCAGCTTGTTTGGGACTCCTATCATATTACAGCCGCAGGTGGCAATATTGGGCATAGGTGCTGTGACCAAAAGACCTGTTGTTGTTGATGATGCAATCGCAATCCGGTCAATGGTATACCTCAGCCTTTCATTTGACCATCGTGTTATGGACGGTGCCCATGCCGATATGTTCCTTCGTACAGTAAAAAATATTTTAGAGGGATGGGAGGTTTCTGCCTATGAAAAGAAGATGTCTTCTCCTCCAACGGGATACGGTGGAGTATGGTGAGGCCTGGGAACTCCAGAAGGCACTGCTGGAAGCGAGAGTTTCTGGTAAAATTGACGACTGTTTTATCCTGCTTCAACATCCCCCAACCTTTACTTTTGGTCGCAGGTACAAAGAACCTAATTTAATAGAAAATAGGGAATATTACGAAAGAAAAGGTTTTTCTGTTTATAAAACAGATAGAGGGGGATTGGCTACATACCATGACATTGGTCAGATAGTCGGTTATCCTGTCATAAAAATGAGTACGTATACGAAGGATTACTATGAATATCTGCGGATGCTGGAAGAGGTAATGATGAGGGCATTATCTGACCTTGGAATAAAGGCAGAAAGAAATGATGGATACACGGGGGTTTGGATTCATGGGGCGAAGATTGGTTTTATCGGGGTAAGAATTACCTTTGGTTATACGCTCCATGGATTTTCTCTGAATGTCAACAACGATTTATCTCCTTTTGATTATATAACGCCGTGTGGAATTCAGGGGTTAAAAGTTACCTCTATTCAGAAATTTTTAAATATAAATGTAAATATAAAAGATGTTTCAGACAGGCTTGCCTGCCATTATTCAGACGTATTTCAGGTACAGCTAATACCTGCTGAAATACATGCACTGGTTCCCTAAATATGTCTTGGAGAAATTGCGCTTTGGTAAAAAAGTAGGTAAAAGGGAAAGAGATAAGATTTTACAATGAGGCGTTCCACATGAGACGTTTCAAAGAGACATTACGGGTTTGAAGAAATGATGTCAGATTGTAATCCTTTTCGTTAGCGATTGTTTCGGTGAGAGGACTCACCGAAAATCTAAAACTTCAGAATGAAAGTACCATATACCTTTATGGCACTCACAAAAAATAACAAAAATAAGATCATTGAGGAAGGGAAAAAAGAGGGAATCTTCGGCACGATAAAAGATAAAGAGATAGACCATATAACATATGACCGATGGTGGGGAGGACCACGGGGACCTGAGAAGATAACTTTTAAAGACGGTAGTTCCGTAATCTTTAAGTGTGATATCCGCCATTACTGGATGCCGAAAAATCCGGATACCGCTATACGGGAAGCAATCGTATATCAAATCGATAAGATTGTGGGCCTGGAACTGGTACCAAAAACCATGGTAATCGATGATGTAATCGGTAATGTGCGTTACGATGGCTCGGTTCAGGAGTGGATTAAGGGTGCAAAAGACGGGTATCAGATAAATCAATTTACTCCAGAAGAAAAGAAGGACTATGAGAGATTAAAGGTATTTGATTTTGTGATTGGAAATTACGACAGACATCTGGGAAACATGTTATTTACTGATGATGGTAGGATGCATGCGGTAGATAACAATGCATGCCTGATCATTAGTGATGATGAAGATATTCTATCTTTTTCTGATTCTATAATCGTTTTCTTTAGCAAGCATGTCATTCACGATATGCCACACGTCGTTGATTTAATTGAAAAATTTTATATTAACAAAGATAAAATATTGCATTTGATTGACACTTATATACAAGATAATAAAGAGCTTGCCAAATTAATGGTGGAATCGAGGATTTACTACCTCTATAACATGCTGAAAAAAAACAGGCCATTTCCGAGAAAATACATAGAATGGCGGAAGGGATTGGAAGAAGAGATAGAAAAAATTCTCAGGAGAAAAGAATGACATATGCACCCAAATTGGTTAAAGGTAAAGCTGCCTGCAAATAAAAATTACCATGAGATAAAGGGCATCCTGCAAGAAAAGCGGCTTCATACTGTATGTCAGGAAGCCATTTGTCCGAATATCGGTGAGTGTTTTGAGCAGCGAACGGTGACATTCCTAATACTCGGCGATATCTGTACCAGGCGATGTGGATTTTGTGCTGTGAAGAAAGGAAGCCCTTCCGCATTAGACGAA
>CAZPUD010000123.1:0-11398 GCA_964589115.1 uncultured candidatus Brocadiaceae bacterium
ACAATTCCCCTCTTGAGAGGGGTTAGGGGTGTGTTAACAAAATAACGAAAAAACTCTGAAATTCCTATACGTAAACTTAAGGGTCTTTTGTCATCTTATATTTTAAGTTTTCGAGGACTTCAGAAGAGTTCTTAGAGTTCTTATGCACTTTAACAAACTTTTTGCTGCCGGAAGTAAAAATTTTTCCACAAGATCCAGAATGACTCCAGCGACTATATCCCGATATTTTGATGAGGGATCTATATAAAATAGTTTGGATAATTGCTGCTCACTCTCAGGCAGCAACTCAGTATTTTTATCAATTAGTCCTTCCTTGATTGCTATTTCATATATCTTTGTATAGGGTTCTATACGTATCCAACCCAGCCTGCACCCTCCCTTACCCGCTAACACAAGCGGAATTTTGAAAAATAGAATCAGTGTTTTTAGAAACCCCCAAAAATCTTGTCCGGGCGATGTAATGAAAAAATTATATCCTGCCCTAATTCCTTTAACCTTTTTTATTATATTCAAACTGGTTTTAATATCTTCTTCTGTAATTCCTTTCTCAAGGGCAGAAAGCGTCTTGTCGGTAACAGCGTCCGGAGAGAAGCCTATATTTGTACATTTTGCCTTATAGGCTAATTGGGCTAACTCTACATCAAAATGTTTTATATCAAACCAAGCACTCCACTGTATATCAAGGTCCCTCTTAATTATCTCATTACAAATCCCTTCAGCATGTTTCCTGGGGACATTAAATGTGCTATCTACAAAAGTGAATTTTCTTATATGAAAATTGTTTATAAGATATTCTATTTCATCAACGATTGCCTTAGAGGATCTAAGCCTGTACACCGTTCCATTTAAAAATTGGTAATTACAATAAGCACATTTCAGGGCACAACCCCTTTTTGTCTGAATACCGATATTAGTGTTTTTTGGGTGAAAATATTTTTTTATATCAATCAAATCCCTTCTAGGAATGGGAAAGTTTGTAAAATCCGGCATATCTCTGACGCCGGTAAACTTAAGCAAATCATTATTACGAAAAAAAATACCCTTAACGTTTTCCGGGCTATTAAGATTGTCTAATAACTCCGGAACAGACCCTTCTCCTTCCAGATAGACTCCAAAATCCGCCTCAGGAACACGTTCCATAATCTTTTCTGCAAACATAGAAAAACCAGCCCCGCCCAGTAATATCTTAATCTTTGGATTAATGCTCTTTACTAGCTGTACAGTCGGCCTGATTGTTTTAAAATAGTAAAAAATATCCCTTTTCTGTGTCGTATCTACATTACGAATAGAAATACAAACTACCCGGGGCTGAAAAATTTTTATTTTTTCAGTTATCTCCTCATATGGGTTTTGGCTTATATTCGGATCAAACATTTCAACCTCATGCCCTTTTAAAGCAGTAGCAATATAACACAACCCCAATGGGAATATAGCCCCATCTGCTTCATTTCGACCTAAGTAAGCCTGCACCAACAACACCTTCATCGATTACTCCTGATAATGCATATACAAGACATATCAACATGAAAAACGATATTTGCCTATCTTTGAAATTAAAGGTTATTTCCGCAGATTTTCTCTCTTTTTTCAAAAACTAAAGTGTTACAGTTCGTTTAACAAATCTCTTAATCAGGTGGGATATCCTCCTGAGTCCCTTATCAAGATACTTAAAAAACGGCTTTAGCGGCTTACTATTGAGGACCTTTAATACAGGACTGCTTATGAGGAATTTCAGCAATAAGGATGGCATACGACCATTTTTAGATAATGTCATCAACAAATTAAGATAATTTGGTTCACGCATTCCATAGCTTTTTGCATATATTTGCTTTTTTTCATCTGTAATAATTCCATCCGATTTTGCCATTTGATAGAGCTTTGTTCCGGGATAAAGGACAAGGGAAAACGGTTGTAAACGAAAAGGTTTAGGTATATCGGAAATAAACCGTAAGCTTTCTATTTTGTCCTCATCTGTTTCGTAAGGGACATCAAGTATGAAATCGTACGCTGGTGGAAACATTCTGTCTTTATACTTATTAATTATATTAATAGCCCTCATCATTCTTTCATTAGACATATTTTTCCTGTTAAACACCTCTTGAATATTTCTGCTGCCGCTCTCCACACCCATCTGTAGATACATCAATCCGGCATCGATCAATATTTCCATTTTTTCTTCTGTAATTGTTAGTGGACTTGCCAGACAGGTAAATGGAATTTTAATTTTTTCCTTATATTCTTTACAAAATTCACGTAAACCCTCGGAATTTCGTGCAAAAAAGGCATCATCCGAGATCCATATAAAATTGATATAAGGCATGTTCTCTTTAACCCACAACAGTTCTTCCATTACATGCGCAGTTGACCTCCATCGTAAATAACTTTGCCCGGCATAGAGGTTTTTAATCATATCATTAACGCAGTAGGTACATTTATGAGGACATCCTCTCCCGGTCATGGTCTGATAACCAATCTTTTTTAAAAAAACAGAAAGTACCGCCCTTTCCTGGAAGAATTTCAATAACTCACGTGTTAATGGCCTTATATGTCCATCCAATAATATATAATGGTCTTCTGTGCTGTAGTCAGCAATAGGATAATGATCGAGGTTACGGGGCAGGGATCTGACAGGATTTTTTGTAATGGTACCATTCTTTTTTATGCAGAAGTTTGCAACATTTGAATAATCCTCTCCGGCTGATATTTTATCAGCAAGTTCCAGCATAGCATCTTCGCCATCGCCAACACAAACTATATCAGCATAATTTAATGATTCTTCCGGACAAATTGTCGGATGGACTCCTCCCCACACTATTGGTGCTTCTACTTTATCCTTTAATTTTCTGGTAATCTGGACAGCGGCATCAAAGAAATTTGTCATCAGTGTTATTCCGACAAGTTTTGCATCCTTACAGAGTTGAACAAGTTCCTGAAGAACAACATCCTCATACCTTTTTACATCATACATAAGATCATCGCCGTATGGGTCAGGCAAAAAGATAATCTGTGTATGATATCCATGCTGTTTCAGATACGAAGAGATTCCTCTGATTCCAAAGGCAGTAATATCAGGATATGGTGATATCAAGATTACCTTCATTGAAATTCTCCAAAATTAATAAAATATCACACATTATGTTCTAATAAAAATGCTCTTGAAGAGTTGCCTCTCTTCCACTGTGAACGTTCTAAGGACCCAGATTAATCCTAAATAAATAGTTGCACCAAACATAAGCAGAAATACAACATTAAGGTTATGAAAATTATATAATACAATCCCTGCTATAAAACTGCTCATAACAGTCTGTAGAATTCCTTGTTTTAGTGGAGTACATTTAAGGTTTTTTGTCACAAAATAAAAGTCAAAGACAAAAACAACTCCATATGAGATTAATGCTGCCCATGCAGCACCAACGTATCCATATTTCTTTACAAGGATAATACTGAATGCAGTATTTGCCAGGATGCTCATTACGTTACCAGCAATTAATAACCGTTGTTTGTTGATAGACGTTAGAACAAGTGTTAATAAAACGTCCAGGAAGATGAAGTTAACAGCCCAGATGAGGATTTGGAAGGGGATGACTGCATTTCTAAAATCAGCACCAAAGATTAATAGTATAATCTTAGGTGCAAGTACCATTCCTAATACAGATGCAGGAAAACTGATGATAAAGAGGAATTTAAAAGATTTTTGGTAAAAGTATTCAAATTTATTGAACGATAAGTCCGATACGGCTAATCGTGACATCATGGGTTGAAATGCAGCCAGTAAAGCAATAGGTATTATCTGAAAAAGTGTTACAAGCTTATTGGGTCCCTGGAAAAATGCCACAGCAGTCTCGTTTTCCAGCATCTTTACTACATATACACCGATATAGAAATAAAATTGCTGTGAGATTACATTTACTCCCACAGGGAAGGATTCATTGAAAATATATTTCAATTTACTAAGATGTATATCGACTTTCGGAACTAAAAACTTTTTAAACAAAATAAAAAGTCCTGCCAGTAACCCTATTCCGCTTCCTGCTACACACGAAACAAAGAGATAAATAAAATCTAACCTGAAATAAACAATAACGATTGTTGAGATTAGCACTATTACTCTGGCAAGAAACGTCAGTAAAGCATCGTATCCCATCTTCTCATAAGCAATAAATACGGAGATAACAACCCGCATGAAAGCCTTCATTGCTTCAGATAAAAAATTAAGATAAAGGGCAAAAATAATTATCCGCTCTAACCTTAAAAATGGTATGCAGGCGCTATAGATTAGCATACATATAGCAAACAACAGGAAATTGACTAAAACACCATTTACTAAAAAGCCGGATGCTTCATCTTTCTTTCTGGAAATTTCCCGTACGATAATTTGCTCTGTACCCATATTTACTATAGTTGAAAGAATCCATCCACAGGTCATTACCAACATATAATTGCCAAAAAATTCAATACTTAAATAACGAGCAATTACAGACATAGTGACAACACCAACCACAAGGTCAGAGGCCCTTGCAACATAGCTCATTAATGAATTCTTACCAATTTTTTTTACTTCGCTCATGCAATTATCTCAATAAAAAATATGTTAAATATTTCCTTAAACGTATCAATTTAGTTTTTTGGAAAACGTATTATCTATTAGCTCCGTAGGAGCGGCCTGTATATGATTAATAAATAACAGGCCGCTCCTACGGAGCTATTTACCCTATTGAATTAGGCTACAAACAGATCGCCCCTAACGGGGCTATATTGTTTTTTATGGTTCCCTGGTTTCTCAAAAAACTAAATTGTTACCTTAAACTCTATTCAGCACAATCCCGTTTATTTTAATATTAGCACTCTCCAATGCCGCGATAAACTCTTTTGCCTTCTGTAGGGGTGTGCGACCCTGTTCCACTATAAAAACAATATCCTGAGCATATTGAGAAACTATCAACGCATCACTCCCACTTACATGCGCAGGGGTATCTATCAGGATAACATCACAACTTGTCGTTAAAGATCTGATGAGTTCCGAGAATTTATCGGAATCAAGATATTTTTGTGGATTTGCAAGAGGAACAGTACCGGCAGTAATGACGGTTAAGTTTGCTATAGAAGTCGTACACCGCAGTTCTTGAATTTTAATATCATGCAAGAAATGATTAGCCAGACCCGTTCTTTGATGAAGATTAAAAATATTATGGAGAGAAGGATACCTCAGATTTCCATCAATCAGTATAACCTTCTTCCCCTGTTGTGCCAGCACGCCTGATAAAAAGGCTGCCAATATTGATTTACCCTCTCCTCTTATTGGGCTTACAACAGATATAACTTTGCCAAGATCGTCACCCTTAAATAGCCTCATATTTGACAGGAGGTTATAAATACTATCTGTGAGTAAAGAGCTTTCTAACCTTTCAATATTCAGATCACTTATCTTAACCTTTGGAATAGTATGAATGACTTTGTAATTAAGTGTTTTTTCAATATCCCCGGACTTCCATATCCTGTCATCGGTATATTCCATGAAGAATACCAGGAATACACCGAACAACGTACCAATTATTATTGATAAAGCCATGTGTTTAACTTTACTTTCAGGCGGAAACTTCAGGTTTTCTTTTTTGTTAGCAGACAGTGTTGGTGATTGAATAATTACCGCATTTGTAATATCAATATTTAGAACACTTTTTGCAGATTCAAGATCAGTAAAAAACGTGGTATATGTTGTTCTCAAATTATCCATTTCTTTTGACAAGCGGTTTAATTCTCTCTCCTTCATCGTCAAAATTTTTAGTTTCGTATTTTTTTTGGCTATTTGCCTTACCAGAATTTTTTTTGTAACGGTGTTTGTTATAATATCTATCTTCGTATCACAATACCGTGAAGCAAGCTCATCATAATATGCGTTTCTTTCAATATTTTGAGAGGCAAAAGTCTTTTGTATTTCTTTAACAATCATGGCCTTTACAGCTTCAATCTGACTTATCTGGGATTTAACATCCGGGTGTTCAACAGTTAATTCTGTTCTGAGTTTCGCCAGTGTTAACTCCAGACTCACAAGTTGCTTTTTGTAATCCTCAATAAGTGGGTTACTTTCAATAGTTTCCTGGGCTTTTCTGTACTCTGGCTGGCCGGACAAGGTCTCTTTTACAGCAATAAGGCGTTTTTCTGCCGTCCTTAGCGTCCTTTCTGTGCTATTAAGTTCGGATTCCAGTGTTGACGCAGCAGAAATTAAAGTAGTTGTTTGGTTTTCAATATTATAGAGACGGTTTTTTGTCTTATAGTTATATACCGCTTTTTCAGCATCCATAAGCCTGGATTCAACATCGAGCATACGTTCTGTAATCACCTTTACTGCCTCTTCCACTTCTTCCCTGTACATCAGGGAGACAACCTTTAAAAAATGTTCTATTACTTTTTCGGTAATAGTTTTTGCTTCGGAAGGATCACTGGAATAACCGATAATATCAAAAGCTTCTGAGTCTGATATAGACTTAATCCGTACTCCCTTTTTTTGGACAAGTAACTTAGCGGTACCAGGATTTATTAAGGCATTCTTCCTGAAAAGTTTTCCGTCTTTATCCTTTAATTCTATCTCGTCAATCACCTTCCCGATTACCGCATCGCTCTTGAGGATTTCTTCTATCGTTACTATTGCATTCTTAGCTTCAACAAAATCAAGCCTTCCAAATTCTGAAGGTATATTCGATATGAATTTTTGCCGAAGGGTGTTTAACTTGATCCATAATTTTGCCTTGCTCTGGTATATAGGAGAGATAATTTGCATAAATATAAAAACAAATATTGGTATTACTACAACTGCTTGCAGCAGTATCCACTTCCTTCTCCAGACTATCTCACAGTACCTTCTCAACTCCATAAATCAACTTATCCCCTTTTTGTCTTCTACTTTTGCTTCTAATTTGTTGGTATTGTTAATGGTACATCGTCTATATCCTCTCCCTGCAGGACCTTCTTTACTTGCGGCCATAAAACCATACCAGTCTCCAAATTTACGATTGGACCGAGTATTTGTGCAATATGTGAAAAATAACGGCTTATATTCGCAATAGTTATTGCCGGAAGATATATTACGTCACCGTTTATCAAAGAAACATTCTGAGAAATGTCTCCTTCTTTAAATGCCTTTTTTAAATTAAGTGAAGTCATCGCAAGTTTTTCCTGTTCCTTCCTGATCAAAAGTACATTTTTAAGTTTTGCATCATTAGTCGTTCCACCGGCCCTGGCTATAGCTTCTATAACGCTGACGTCGGAATCCAGGGTAAATATTCCCGGATTATTAACTTCACCCAGAACCATTATCTTCTGACTCTGGACTGTAGTCACATTAACAAATACTTGAGGATCAATTATATATTTTGACAGCCGTTCTTTTATCTCATCCCTTAATTTAAAAATACTTTTATCTGCTGCCTCTATATCACCTATTAAAGGAAACATTATTCTGCCGGATAAATCTATCTTGACCGTCCTCTGTAGATCATCCTGCCTGTAAACAGAGATCTCTATCGTGTCACCTACACCAAGGATAAACTCAGAAATCTTTACATTATTAACCTTTTCAGTATCCCCCTTTGGATTTTCACCTTTCATCTTTTTTGTTTCCCCATCTTTTGTATTAATACCTGTAGAAGCACATCCGATTAAAAGGTTCATAATCAAGAACAATAGTAGTAGTGATTTATGTTTATTTTTTCCATAGTTATTATTATTCATAAAATATTTATCTTTCCACTTAAGCATTTTACATATTAACCAGGATTTTTCCGTCAATCCTCTCAGAAGAAGACTTTATTGCATCCATAATATCTTTAAACGGATACTTAGCCGTAATCATTCTTTCAAGCTTAAGCTTATTAGAAACTATAAGCTTAATAATAGATGGAAAAATACCATAACCTGAATGCCCTCTTGCTCCAATAATTTTATTGGCACCGGATACCAGGATATCAAGGTGCATTGAAGTTGATGTGGCAGCCCTGCCAAGATAAATTATCTTCCCGTTAACAGCCATCGATTTTTCCATCTCAGAAACTGTATTTTGTACTCCGGCAGCCTCTATCTGGACATCAGCCCCCCATCCTCTGGTAAGTTCCATTACTTTATCACCAGGGCTACATCCATCCAGCTTATTTATATTAAAGGTATAATCGGCACCCATATCCCTGGCAATTTTTACCCTTTCGTCTATTATATCAAAGGCAATAATTTGACTCGCACCGGCAATCCTGGCAAGTGCTATAGCACCAAGCCCTATAGGTCCTGTACCATATATCACAACGGCAGCGCCCGGATTAAATCCACCGCCCGCAATGAAAATTCCATTATAAGCACAGCCTACCGGCTCAATAAGGGATCCAATATGAAATACATCTTCCTCCGGATATACCCGGACAAAGTCGTTGATCTTCCAGCAGTATCTTTCGTTTACCACTATATACTCAGCAAAGGCGCCATCAATACTCAATCCCATGAGTTCAACATATTTACATTGATTGGGAAATCCGCTCCTGCAAGACTGACACCTCCCGCACCACATAACACTTTCAACAGCAACCCTGTCACCTTTTTTTAAATCTCTTACATTACTCCCTGCTTTTTCAACTATCCCTGAAAACTCATGACCTATGATACAAGGTAATTTCGTTAATCCAGAAAAGATTATATATCCATCCCCATCAGTCTCATATAGATGAGTATCGGAACCGCAAATACCACAAGTCTTTATTCTTATAAGGACCTCGTCATCGCCTGGATCCGGTGAAGGGATATCCTTTATCTCAAACCTTGTATTCTTCCATACCTGACTTCCAATAATGGCCCTCTTTCTTGCCTGTTCTTCTTCGCTTATGCTATAATTCTTTCTCGGCATCCATTCAGCATTAACAACCAGTGCCTTCATATATGCTCCAATTGTAATACGCGCTTATTTACCTTTCCGCTCCCGATCTTGGGGAGTGATTCTCTGATCTCAATAACCTTTGGCAGTTTATAATGAGCTAGCCTCTCTTTGCAAAACATCAAGATTTCTTTTTCTGTTAAATTCTTTTCACTTTTTGCAACAATAATAGCTTTAGGGATCTCACCTCTCAATCTATCCTTTGTAGAGATAACAGCAACCTCTTTTATATCCGGATGGTCCATCAATACACGCTCTATCTCCTGGGGATAAACCTTTAACCCGGCAACCTTCATCAGCCCTGATTTTCTTTCTATAAAATAGAAATAACCATTCTCGTCCTTTTTTCCCAAATCACCGCTGTAATACCAGCCGTCTTTGAAACATTGCTGACTGTTTTCAACATCACCATAATATCCCTGAACAACAGCAGGCCCTTTAAATATCATCTCACCTATCTCCTCCGGAGGAAGCTCACCGCCATCTTCATCAACGATTTTAACATCGTATGAGACACATGGTTTTCCAACCGAACCTTGCGGCATATAATCGTCCGGACGGTTAGCAAGGGCAATTCCCGTAGTTTCCGTACTACCCCACACCGGGACAATTGATATTCCTAATTTTTGTTTAAACCTCTTCATAAGATCCACACGCGTATACATGCCGCCACTTTCCGGAATTCTCAAAGAACTAAGATCGTAATGCCTGTGCTCAAGAACTTCTAGTAAGTTTTCATATATCGGTGCAAGCCCCATCACACAGGTTACCCTGTAATGAGATATTGCATCTGCAAGGGATTTAGGATATATCTTATCAACTAAAACTATCGTCCCCCCTAAATAAATGGCACGGGCAAATATCTCGTGCGGATGGGCAAAGGGTGCAAACATACAGAGGTGGACATCCTCTCTTTTCAATCCAAGCGAATCTACTGAGGCAATTGTGTTCCAATATATATTAGAGTTTGTTGTTACAGCCCCTTTAGAGTTACCTGTAGAACCGGAGGTATAATTGAGATAGATGATATCATCCGCCTCAATATCAAGGCCAGGGTTGCTTGTCTTTCCTCTTTTTATAACATCATTCCATAATATACAGTCTCCATCAAAATCCCCTGCTACGATAATCGGCATTTGAAGACCACCAGAAGCAGCTTGCTTAGCGAGATCTATAAAAGAACTGTGAACAATAAGGCACCAGGGGGAAATACCTTTCAGAATAGTCCCAATGTTTTTATCGGTAAGTTCAAAATTAATTGGTACGGCAACCCCATGAGCCTTAGCAACAGCAAGAAAGCTCATAACAAGTTCGGGGATCCTTGGCAACATAAGCCCCACCCTGTCTCCTCTTTTCAGTCCCATATCCATTAAACCGTTTGCCAGCCGGTTTACTATTTGATTGAGTTCCCGGTAATCTATCTTGATATCATGAAAGATAATTGCCGTTTTTTCAGGAATTTCTTTGGCATTCCTTTCCAGCATCTCAACCAATACCATATTTCTACCCTCGCTTTAAACCCGTTATTTTTGTCAGAGAAATGTATACAACTATCTGCTTATCCATAGACGACTTAATATGTCACAGTTGTAAAAAGTAAAATGTAGTTAAAAGAGTCTTTCGATTTGGAAAAGATGGGTAGGATTTTAACGTTATCGGAAATGATACTTTATCTAAAAGATACATGATTAATAAATATTCAATCCTGCACTAGCCATGAATAGTAATGGTAAATAAAAGGTTTCAGATAATACCATACAGATAAAAAGAGATCAATAATAATATTGCCTACATAATTATTTCTGGCCATAAGTAAATTAAATTTTTGCTCTTAAACTGGAGAAACGAAAAAATTATTGATAAATCCCACTGTTTCTGGTACAAACTTATCGGAAAATAACATTTTTCATAACAATTTAGTTTTTTGAAAAATGTATTATCTATAAGAGCTACAAACATGCCACCCCTAACGGGGTTACAGGGTATTTTGTATATTGGATTTTCAAAAAGATAAAGCGTCACAATTTGATGATGACATTTTCCTATTTTGTGTCATTTTGAAGAAGCTAAATAACCGAGGAGATAACAATTTAGCTTTTTGAAAAATTTATGACAATAACAATGTATTACGTGCCATGTAGGGGCAGGTTTGAAACCTGCCCCTACAATAAATGCCATTCATGCCGGAATTTTCAAAAACTAAATTATTACCCAGGGAGATTCTTGGTATAAACTTTTAAATACTTAAATGAGCACAAGTTTTAGGACTGAAATAGAAGATTGTGTAAAAAGGATATTGGATATCATATGCGGGATTCTTTGTTTTATTATTTTTATCCCTTTATTTTTCATTATTGCTGTTTTGATAAAGACCGATAGTAAAGGGCCTGTTTTCTTTATACAAAAACGGTGTGGCAAGGATGGAATAGAATTCGGCATGTATAAATTCAGAACAATGATTCACAATGCAGAGTCCTTCAAAAAAGA
>CAZPUD010000124.1:0-4174 GCA_964589115.1 uncultured candidatus Brocadiaceae bacterium
CGGCAAACGCTGAACAAGCTCAACGTCTTTAATAATCATTTTGGTTAGATTAGTAACTTTAACGGAATATTCATAAGGCTGATTTATATTGCTTGTCCTGGGTCCGGTTTTTTCCACAAGTATAATTGCAGCGTCTTCACTGCCAATTGGATATCTTCTGGTAACTTTCAGCATGTCATTTTCTGCTTTTGGCGTTTCTTCTCTGGATACCTGCTTTTCTTTTGTCTCTCCCTCCTGTCTACAACCACATATGCTGAGTGCTATAAATATTATCAGTAAAGAAATGCTCATTGATTTGCAATAATTCATATAAGACTCCTTTCAAACAGGTACAAAAAATTTAGCTTTTGATTGCAACGTCACTGTACCATGAATATCTATTCTTTATTTCCCTCATCTCCTTCCGGCTGGGCCCTGGGCGGTCCCTCTTCCGGAGTTAAGGCCTTAATTACCTGCTCTACAACGCCTTCCTTCTTTGGTGCCGTAGGAGGCGGAAGATTTTGAAATCCTGCCTGTAACCCTTCAACGAAGGCATTGCGAATAATACCAAGAACAGTAGGTAGGATTTGAGGATTTGGCTCTGTAATGTTACCTTTGATGGGGATGACAGTGGCAATCTTTTCACCTCCTTCGGGCTGATCGGGGCTGCCGGACAGTACCGACACGGTTACATCTACCGCTGCGGATTTAAGCCAGTTTAAGAACGTAGGGTCTTCTGGTGCAACATCCACATTGTGGAGCAAAGGCTTAATCCCGCCGGTAATTTCATTGCCCTCGGCCTTAAACTCAGCAAAGAGGTCAAAAGTACCTTTTATAGGCTTAATGTCTGCCTTGGCAGCGGCAAACTCATAAAGATCGGGCAAAGCCAGGCCTCTTAATTCCGTCTCTCCTGAGAAGCTGAGGTCTTTTTCCCAGGGATCGGCAGCAAGGAAAAATCTCAGATCACCGGATTTCTGTACTACCCCATTTGCTGAAACAGTAGTTGGCATATTTTTCGCCAATTCTTCTCTTGTTGCAATGTTTTGTATATGAACTTCCATGTCATGAATCCAAAACCGGGGCCTGGATCTCTCCGTCGCATCAACAAAAACAATCTCGGCGTTATTCACCTCAATATGATCAATGCGTACAGGTGGTGCCTTCTTTAGTTCTTTCTCAACATCTGGTATCTTAGGTGGAGGCTTTTTCACTTCAGGTGGCTTTGGAGGTTCGGGAGGAGCCGGTTCCTGGATAACTGTTAATTTTGGATGATCGATATTCACCTGCATAACAATAGCTCCCTTGAATAGGTTCTTCCATAGAACATCAAGCCGGGCCCGTTCAGTAAATATAAGGAACTCACCCCCTTCAGCGGATGGATCTTTTACAAGTTCAAGATTGGTTATTTCAACATGAGGGGGTATAACAGATACCGAAAGATCCTTATAAGTTCCCTTGTAACCCTGAAGATCAGCAAATGCTTTACGGGCAAAATAATCTGCAACCGGATTAATCATTAGCCAGATTATAAAAATCACGATTGCAAAAATACCAAGCCCCAAAAAGAAGCCACTTCGATACCAGGGCTTTTTTTTGGGAGGCATTCTAGTGCCTTCTTTCTCATCTGGTGCATTACTATCTTTATAATCAGCACCTCTTTTCTGTTCTAATACAGTACTGCCCTTATAATTGCTGCTCCTTTTCCGCTCTATCATAATACTACTCCTATAAAAAACATCTCTTATTTGATAATTTAGCTGTATGGTATCTTTAGAAAAATTTTTGCCATTGGCATGTAAGAGGCTGTCCAAAAAGTCAGTAAACTATACAAAGCCCCAAAAAGAGACCACTTCGGTACCAGGGCTTTTTTTGGGGAGGCATTCTAGTGCCTTCTTTCTCGTCTGGTGCATTACTATCTTTATAATCAGCACCTCTTTTCTGTTCTAATACAGTACTGCCCTTATAATTGCTGCTCCTTTTCCGCTCTATCATAATACTACTCCTATAAAAAACATCTCTTATTTGATAATTTAGCTGTATGGTATCTTTAGAAAAATTTTTGCCATTGGCATGTAAGAGGCTGTCCAAAAAGTCAGTAAACTATACAAAATGTAGGGGCTGAAGATCTTCAGCCCCTACGTATGCATATCCTTACCCACATCTTTTTCATCCCTGTAAGGGATGTTGATAATAGGCAGGCAATTTATTGCCTGTTTTAGATTAAATTAATGATGTAAGTCCCGTAGGGACGACAGAAACAGGTATAGTCCAATCGTCCCTCAGTGTTGGTTCAATCGTCCACGATTGAACCTAAACGTTTTGCATGTTTGATGTAGTAGAGGTTTCGTTAATACTCACATAGTTTGAAATGATGAATTTGTTATTATTGCGCAAAAAATATACCGGGGGAGAATAAATCAGTTTATTTGGCAATACTTCTTTAAGAATGGATAAACATAGAGAGAAATAATGAAATCAATTAGGAGTTTATCTAATCCTGCAATAAAAAGGTTAAAGTGACATGTCACAGAATTGTGTTGTCACACAAATGAGCACGTCACACTTTAAATAAAAATCCCATAAGGAAACCCTTATAGCTTATTCTGTTTTGAAAATAATTTAATGTACATGAAATTCAAACATACTACATGTCATTCCCGAGAAAGCGGGAATTCAGGGATATAGATTCCTGTTCTCTCAGGAATGACTGACCCAGATAAAATCGCTGCCAAAGGCAACCAATTTAATCCCGCACCTGATGCAAAAATAATATAGTAAGGAGTTCTAATATCACACTCTTTTCTTTAGTAGTTCCTGTTTACTCCTGAAAAATTTCTGAAACTATTAATCAAAAGTTTGCATAAAGGTATTAAAAAAGAGGCCGGCACAATAAGATAGGCTTTAACGATGGTATAGTATTTGTATCCTTAATAACATATGACATTTCTGGCCAATATAAGACCTGAATTTTATATTGATTGTGTGTAGTAGTTACCATATTACTAATCGTGCATAACGGTAAAAGTAGTGATCTTATTTCCCTTGGAAGAGGAGCCTTGCTTATGAAATCAACGAAATTAAAAACGGCTGTAGAAATGGGCAAAATAACATTTTCCGAGTGGAGCGAAGATAAAGCATCACGTCTTGCAGCGGCTATAGCATATTATGCAGTATTTTCGCTTGGTCCGCTGTTGATTATCGCAATAGCGATTATTGGTCTCGTGTATGGACAAGAAGCAGCACAGGGAAAAATTGCAGAACAAATGAAAGGTCTCTTTGGTGAGAGCGGAGCGGAAGGCATTCAGACGATGGTTGAGGCGGCAAGAAAGCCACGTGAGGGTATCATAGCTACAATCATTAGTGTAATCGTACTTATGTTTACTGCAGGTGGTTTATTTATTCAGCTTCAGGATGCACTTAATACAATCTGGGAAGTTGCACCAAAACCAGGACGGGGCATTATGACCATGATCCGGCAGCGATTTTTATCATTTTCATTAGTATTAGGTCTTGGTTTTCTGCTATTGGTATCGCTCATTATAAGTGCAGGACTTTCAGCATTCGGTGATTTTTTTGTTGGCCTATTGCCCGGCCTTGAGTATCTAATGAAGGGACTACACTTCATTATATCGTTTGGCGTCATTATGCTCTTATTTGCGATGATCTATAAGTTTTTACCGGATGTTAAGATTACATGGGGTGACGTCTGGATTGGTGCTGCTGCAACTGCACTGCTATTTACCATTGGCAAGTTTTTTATCGGGATGTATCTTGGGCATAGTAGTACGGCATCGGCTTATGGTGCAGTAGGATCACTTGTCGTTCTGATGCTTTGGAATTATTACTCCGCCATGATTTTCCTCATGGGTGCAGAATTCACACAAGTCTATGCCAACAAGTACGGATCGCGTATGGTACCATCTGAAGAAGCAATACCTCTCACCGGGGAAATGCGGGCCGAGCAAGGGATACCCCATGCCAAGGATAGAAAAGCAGCAGCAACAGGGAGAAAAGGAGAAGCTCCACAAACATTTAAAGAACGTACTCGCACCGGTAAATATGCAGCTGAAGTGCAGGGTCTGGACAGATCAATTTCCAGTCGTTACACGGCTGCACTGTTTTATTTTATTTATTATCTGATCGTCAGTAGTTTTAAAGACCGTAAAACCGTAACGGAAGAGAAACAAAAAGAAGA
>CAZPUD010000124.1:4274-9394 GCA_964589115.1 uncultured candidatus Brocadiaceae bacterium
ATCGATTGATAATATTGAGTATTAAAGGAGGAATTCGTTATGGGCAATCAAGCGGGAGAAAATCTGAAAGAGGAATTGGAACACCGCAGTTCCCAGAAAATAGATGAGGCCATTGGATTATTAAGCGAAATTGTACAGGAAAAAAAGGCTGAGTTCTCTCAACTGATCAACGACAAATATTCAAACTTCAGAGAGATTATAAAAGAGGCAGCGGGAACGAAAGAAGTGATGAGCAAGTTGAGACAAAATGTGAGTGAAACAATAACGGGCGGAGAGGAAAAGATAAAAGAGATCTCAATGGAGGTTAATAAAAGAGTACATGAAAACCCCTGGTTGTTTTTAGGTATTGCTGCTACCGGTGCTTTTCTTTCTGGTTATATTATTCGCAGCGGATCCCGGTACCGAAAATAACGGATAAAATCTCAGTATATATGTTTTAAGTAAGGAGGAAAATATGATACAAGTAAAAGAAGATCGTTCTCTCGGCGAACTCTTTTCAGAACTATCACAAGAGACAACTAAGATGCTGCATCAGGAAGTAGAGCTTGCTAAGACAGAAATGTCGATGAAAGTATTTCAAGTTATAAAAGACATTGCATTTTTAATAATCGGCGGTGTGGTCCTTTATATTGGGCTTTTTCCGCTTATTGGAGCAGCTGTTATAGGATTATGGGCAGCTGCACCGGAGTATATATCCTTGTGGATGTCATGCCTGATTATCGGTTTTATATTTATCGGGATAGGATTATTCCTTCTTTTAAAAGGGATAAAAAACCTCAAGCGGGAAGATTTAAAACCTCAAAAGACAATTGAAACAATTAAGGAGGGTAAGGAATGGGTCAAAAAACAAATATAACAGGATCTAACAGGAGCACGACAAATTCTCAAACCAATGAGAAAGGACCGGAAGAAATTCGGGCTGATATAGCACGTACCAGGGCAGAAATGGGCGAAACGATCAGTTCCATTAAAGAAAAGCTCTCTCCCGAACACTTTAAAGAACAAATAAGGGAAAAAGTAATAGAGTCAACCACCGTAAGGGCAAAAAAAATAGCACATGTTACTGGAGAAAAGGCAAGAGAAGTCGGTTCCACCATTTTAGAGACCGTTAAGCATAATCCAATACCCGTTGGACTGATTGGAATGGGTCTTGTCTGGCTTGTGGTAAAAGGCACGAAAATTTCATACGTACGTACTACAGGACCGGGGGTGAAGGAGAGAACAAAAGTAGTCACCGGCATTTCCGGAGAAAAGGCTCAATATCGAGCTCGGAGATTTAAAGGGAAACTCCAGGGGGCTGTTAATAATAATCCTTTAGCTTTAGGAGCAGCGGCTTTTGCTGTAGGTGCCCTTGTTGGCCTAATCATGCCGGAGACAAAAATTGAAGAAGAACTTTTGGAACAGGCACCGGATACACTTATTGCAAAAGAAACTATACAGGCATCACCGGAGTCAACGCAGTACAGAACATCGTAGTAAATCAGGTTTGGTTTTAAAAGGTAAAACCCAACAGCTTTTATTTATACCCACCCCTAATCCCCTCCCAGGAGGGGACTTCTAATGTTCTCCTCCCAGGAGGGGACTTCTAAGATTCCCCTCTTGAGAGGGGTTAGGGTGTGTTAATGGCATAATGAAAAACTTTGAATTTCCTAAACGTTAAATTTTAAGCATGAATATGAGCTTTTCAGATAGTCTCTAAGCGTTTTGACCGCGCAGGGAGTGAGGGCGAACACAAGGTTCGCCCCTACTACGAAATATCAAATTCCTATAATTTAGATTAGCCATTCAGCGACCCTTTTGGATAAAACACCTCAATGTAAGGGCTGAAAATCTTCAGCCCCTACTATAGCATCCAACAGATGAAACCGAACAGAATATGATAAAAGTTTAGTCTTTGGTTGAATGCAGGTGTATGGAACGTACAGAATCCTTAAAAACGTCACTGCGAGGAGTGAAGCGGTTGCGAGGCGGAAGTCGAAGCAAACTAGGAGATTCCTTGCTGATACGCTCGGAACAGGCTCCGCAATCTCTGCCTTTGGGATTGCTTCGGAAAAGACCCTCGCAATGACGGAGTGGCAGTCTTTTGTAAGTTGAGGATATGTTCGGTTTCATCCTTTGGATACTATAACATTTAAATCCTCATAGATAAATTTATCGACGTTAATACTGCAAAATACCGGGAAATATCTACACAGCTTTTATCAGGAGGTAGTATAACTATGAAAAATAATTTTAAGACTGCTGCTTGTTGTATACTTGTACTATGGATTATGGAAATAAAAATCAGTCCTGTATATGCCTGGGTTGCAGGTCCACCGGCATACCAAACCGGGGCTCCTAATGATAACGGTACCTGTAATGAAAATGGATGTCATGATTCCTTCCCCCTCAATTCCGGAACTGCGGTATTTTCAATCAATGCACCAAATACTTATACTCCTGGTAAAGCTGTTAAAATAAGAGTTTCTTTTATTAATTCCGGTGGGAGATCACATGGTTTTGAGATGACGGCGGTAGATAATAACGGAAACAGGGTAGGGACTTTTAAGAAAATAGGAAATACTACTCAAGTTATACGCCCGAATGATGAACGGGGACTTGATGAAGAGGATGAAGGCAAATATATAGAACAAACAAAAAGAGGTGCTAAAAAGAGAAGGTGGAAATTCAGATGGATTGCTCCCAGCAGCGCAACAAATCCAATAACTTTCTATGCCACCGGAGCAGAGGCAGATAATGATGGCACGGCTGCTAACGATTACATCTATACAACCACAGAGCAAATTACCGCATCTTCTCGGTAATAACTAAATTACAAAATTTTGTAATATTATAGTTCTCATGATTGGTTCAATCGCATACGATTGAACCAACCTCCACACACTGCGGGTTCAAATTCTTAACTTGATCGTACAGGAATTTCAATCTTTGTAGGGGCTGGAGATTTTCAGCCCCTACGTTGAAATGTTTTAACCATAAAAGTCGCCGAAGGCCTAATTTAATCAATATTTTCTTTCCTTTGGCTCAAAGAGGCTAATATGTACGGGTTTGTAATCTAACCTCACGCCTTCTGGTGTAAAATAACATACTGTATGTTTCAGCCAGCCGGTATCGTCTCTTTTGGGAAAGTCAGTACGAAAGTGGGAACCACGGCTCTCTTCCCGCGCCAATGCACCTGCAATAATTGCCTCTGCCACATCGAGATTCCCTTTAAGTTCAAGTGCCCAAACGAGGCTTAAATTAAACCGTCTACCCGTGTAATCCAATTTTATCCGTTTATATCTTTCCTGTAAAGCTTTCACCTCATCCAGAGCCTCTTTCAATTGAGAAGCCTCACGGAAAATACCCACTTTGCTGTCCATAACTTTATTAAGGACATTTTTAATATTTACAGGGATCTCGTCTCCACCGCATCTAAAAAGCGCATCGATCTTCTGCTCCGTGCGACTCATGGTATCTCTAAGAATAGTCTCGCACTTCCTGCTCTTCAGAACCTGTACATATTCTGCAACATTACTGCCGGCAATAGCGCCAAAGACAATGGTGTCCAGCAGCGAATTACCGCCTAACCTATTAGCCCCATGCACACTCACACAAGCGGCCTCACCTGCTGCATAAAAACCATTTAGAACTGTTTCACATTCCGTATTACAATCAATTCCTCCCATAGTATAGTGCTGGCCGGGCTGGATGGGAATAAGGTCATGCACGGGATCTATACCTGCAAACTCCCTGCAAATGTCTCTTATTCCGGGAAGCCTCTGCCCTATTTTCTCCTCTCCAAAATGCCTTAAATCGAGATGCACGTACCTATTATCAAAGCCACCGCCAGCAATAATCTCACGAATAATATTTCTTGAGATAATATCCCTGGGAGCAACCTCCATATCCTTTATCGAATCGTGATATTTTGCCAAGAACCGTTCTCCCTTGTTATTGAGCAAAAATCCACCCTCACCGCGACACCCCTCTGTAATGAGGATATTCTTACCCAAAAGGGTAGTTGGATGAAATTGGATAAATTCCATATCTTTGAGCGGTACACCTGCCCAGTACGGCACGGCCATACCCATACCCGTGTTGATTAGTGCGTTTGTACTGTTTCCATAAATACGGCCAGCACCTCCTGTAGCAAATATTACCGCACCTGCTTGGAGTGCCTCTAACCGTCCGTTTACAATATCCAGTGCAATCACTCCTACACATACCCCATCTTCAACTACAATATCCGTTACCAGCCACTCTTCGTAAACAACCATTTCCTTTCGTTCGGATGCCTGTTTAAATCTAACGATTTGTTGATACAAGGTGTGCAGGAGGGCATGACCCGTCTTGTCTGCTGCATAACAGGTGCGCGGAAAACCAGCACCTCCAAATGGTCTTTGGGCTATTTTCCCTTCGATAGTACGGCTGAAAGGACAGCCCCAGTGTTCCATCTCGAAAATACGCTCAGCAGCTTCTTTCGTCATGCGGATAACGGCATCCTGGTCTGCCAGATAATCGCTCCCCTTTACCGTATCAAAAGCATGTTTCTCCCAGTTATCGTAAGCCCCGCGAGGATGGTTTCCCAAAGGGGCATTAATTCCACCCTGGGCGGAAACAGAATGGGACCGGATGGGATGCACTTTTGAAATGACAGCGACCTTTACATTATTACGATTAAGCTCGATAGCCGCTCTTAGACCCGCCAGACCACCACCAACAACAATGACATCGTGATAAATCATAATAATTCCTTGTTACAAGACTACGGTAAAAACACCAACAGCAGCAATGGCGAGGAAAACAGGAAATAATATCCATATCAATTTCTTTTGCATGCGGGTAAGCTGCCAAAAATCAACAATGGTAATCCTTATTCCATTCAGCAGGTGCACAGCTACCATTAAGAGCAATATGTATTGAAAGATATATCCGGCCCTTGTATCAAATTTACTAATTGCATAATCATACGCTTCCTTACCGTGAAATACGGTGCTTAGTGTCCAGATATGTAAAAACAAAAACAGGGTAAGTGCTACACCGGTAATCCGGTGCAGCCAGAAAAAATACATGCCTGCGTATCTGTTTTTAACCAGGTCTTTGAAACCTTCTTTTAATTTTTGGAGCTTTTGCATCTT
>CAZPUD010000124.1:9494-11326 GCA_964589115.1 uncultured candidatus Brocadiaceae bacterium
GCTTAATGAAGAGACTTGACCTTTTGCCGGGTTGAAAATCCATGAATATTCCCCAAAACCCGTTCAGGCCGTGAAAAACGACAAGGGCAAGAAGGCAGATATGAAAGGTAATCCATCCCGGTGAAGAAAAACGGCTGACAATTTCATCGTAATACCGGGAGGTATACCGGCCGGGACTAAAGTGAAAAATAAAGAAATGGACGGATATCCCTATAACCAACAACAGGGAAGTAAGCCTCTGCAAGAACCATGACCAAAAATCTTGTTTTCCTGTGTTCATTTATTTTTATATAATTCCATCAAATCATCTCTTGTAAAAATAGATTCGAAAGGGACTCCCTTTCTCTCAATATTCTCCCGTCCACCCTCCTGACGGTCTACCAGGGCAATGGCCTTAATAACATTGAGGTGAGATTCCAAAGTACGGTCTATTGCTTCTATCGTAGATTTGCCGGTCGTCACCACATCATCTACGATTACGACCCTGTCCCCTTCATGCACGTTACCCTCTATCCACTTCATTAATCCATGTTCCTTTGCCTTTTTCCGGACTACAAAGGCGTTAATGGCGTCATCCTGCATACCACTGACCATGGCTGCAGCAAATGCAACAGGGTCGGCACCGAGGGTAAGACCACCAATAGCATTAATATGAAGCGGCTTAACTTTGTTATAGAAGAGATGACCAATTAACAACATGGCTTCCGGATCCAGCGTTGTCGCCTTACAATTAATATAATAATTACTCATTATACCAGATACCAACTTGAAGACAGGCTTCTCGCTGTACTTGAAAGATTTTGTAAAAAGGATTTCGAGTAATCTTTTTCTTGCTTTAATAAGGTTCATTTTATGTGGTGGAGACGGCCCGGCGGGCCGTCTCTACGTTTTTCTCCTATAATAATCTGTCTACTTGTTCACATAATACTTTTACAGCCTCAGCAGAACGTTTTAAAGCGGATGATTCTTCTTCATTCAGTTTGATATCAAAAATTTGCTCAATACCGTTTGCACCAAGTTTTACAGGTACACCTACAAAAAGCCCGTCGATGCCGTATTCCCCTTCGCACAAGGCGGCACACGGCAATATCTTTTTCTTGTCCTTTGCTATCGCTTCAACCATTTCCACTACAGCAGCAGACGGGGCATAGAAGGCACTGCCCGTTTTGAGCAGGTTAACGATCTCCGCACCTCCATCCCGGGTACGTTTTACTATTGTGTTCAGGCGTTCCTTCGGTATTAACTCCTCTACAGGTACCCCGGCAATGGTAGTGTACCGTGTGGAAGGGACCATCGTATCGCCATGACCACCCAAAACAAAAGCGTGGATGTTTTCCACAGAGACGTTCAGTTCCATTGCAATAAAGGCACTGAACCGGGCGGCATCCAGCACACCTGCCATCCCCATGATACGCTGTCTTGGAAAGCGACTAACTTTATAAGCAACGTACGTCATGGCATCCAACGGATTAGAGACCATAATCAAGATGTTATCTGGTGAATATTTTACAATATTTTCTACCACTCCCTTTACAATGCCGGTATTGATCTTAAGCAAATCGTCCCGGCTCATGCCGGGTTTTCTTGCCACACCGGAAGTGACAACTACAATATCGGAATTTTTCGTCTCCTCATATCCATTTGTGCCAATGATTTTTGAATCATAACCATAAACAGGTCCCGATTCCAGGATATCCAACGCCTTTCCCTGAGGCATATCCTGAACGATATCAACCAGTACTACATCACCAATTTCTTTTTCAGCCAGACGCTGCGCCGTTGTTGCACCGACATTTCCTGCACCAATAACAGTTATTTTTTTTCTAGACATA
>CAZPUD010000125.1:0-11160 GCA_964589115.1 uncultured candidatus Brocadiaceae bacterium
TTCGTATTTCGAATTTGGTTGCGGCCAAAGGCCGCGCCAGGTTCTTCGTGGTTAAGACCATTTTGGTTGTGGCTTCGCTACGCTATGCTTAGCTGACTTGTGGCAATTTTGGAATTCCTTCATATCAATATCATCTTCTCGCCCTTCTTTTAACGACTTTGCCATGTCGCTTTCTTTGTTTTGGCAGGGATATGGACCGCATTTTTGCGATATGTTCTGCGTATTCCTGTGCGCTAAGAAAACCTTGAAAGGATTGTTTTTCGGTACTCACAAATTTGACCAGCCAACCCTTATCATAAGGATCATTACTTAATATATCCAGATTTTCAAATAGCCTCTCATTTACCTCAACAATCTCACCATTTATAGGCGAGGTAATATCCATCAATAATTCTAATGATTCTATTTCACCAAAAGAAATGCCTGCGAGGATCTCATCACCAACTTTTGGAAGGTCTAAATATAAAAGTTTCTTAAGTTCATCAACAATAAACCTCGTTATGCCAACGGTAATTGATTTATTCTTAAAAAGAAACCACTCATGTGTAGGTGTGTATTTTAAATGGTCAGGAATCATAAAACAATACCTCACAATAAATTATAACTATAATTCTGAAAATGCTATCATATGATACAGACAATTGTCAAGGAATAATTGTTATATAAATAATAAAAATATAGGCTTTTCATTTTGCAAGAAATTTTTTATACTATTTCTTAATCTCTTATGGTATTACTCCTGCAAAAACATCTCATCATAATGGACATTACTTTCAATAAAGGTATATATTGTCTTATCGTTGAACTATTCCATGAATGCAGCATAAGGGTCGGATGCCTCGGCACTTTTCGTTTTCCGGCCGGGTTTTATGTCTATATCGGAAGTGCGCAGAATAACTTAGAATGCAGGATTGAAAGGCATTTACAGAGAAAAAAGAATTTTCACTGGCATATAGACTATCTCTTACGTTACGGGCAAATAGCCCGCGTTCATAAATTTCCAGGTATAAAAAATAAAGAATGTGTGTTGAGCCGTAAAATTGGGGATATGGAAGATGCTGCAGTACTGGTAAAAGGTTTCGGTTCGTCTGATTGTTTATGTATTTCTCATCTTTATTTTTTTCAAGAGGACCCCAGCCTCAAGATATCCATGCTTGAAATTTAATAGAAAACGGGGGAAGGATGAATAAGCAAACCATTTACTTCCAAACTCTCATACTGCTTTTTTCTGTTCAAAGTATCGGATACGATTGCCTTGCCAAAACAAATATATTACAGAAACATAGCCTTTTCCAAAGAATATTATGTAATATTGCTAATGAATTTTCCTTCCAATACCAGACTGAACAAAGCCGAAGTCAAAAGGATAAACCCGTTAAGCAGATAACAGCAGTAATTGAAAACCGGTTTATCGCCAGGGGAAAAATTACCGATATTAAACCCGAATCGAAAGGTATTCAAAAATTTACCCTGCAAATAGAAAAGATAGAACAATATAAAGATTATCCAAACTTCGGTAGAAGCTACTTAGAAAAGTGTGTTGAAGTATCTTCTGATACCGGTATTCCAACTTCCTTTCAGGTTGGGGCAGAAGTCTCGATAGTGCTTCGCGTCTCCGGAGATGAACATGGTCAGGTTTTATTTCTCGTGGAGGTCATTGAAAATGGATAAAAAAGCTAGCCATAAGTGGATTGGATACTCTTTCTCACTGCTTGTATTCTTCATGTTTACCATTCCATTAAGAAATTTATACGCAGTCTCAGCATATGATGGCCCTTTTAAAATAAAGCAACCATCAGGTGTATCATTTGAAGCGCGGAAACGTGGAGATGAATGGCATAACTGGATTGAAACAAAGGACGGTTATGGGATATATCACAATGGAACAACTGGTAATTGGGAGTATTATCTGCCGGCCAAAGATGCAGGAGAAGGGACGAAAGGCCTCTCAATCCTGCACAACAATTCCAGTGTGGTAGTAGGAGAAATAGATCCCTCTTTGCCTGGTATTCCCAAAGGTTTAAAACCACCAGAAACTTCAATAACCAAACAAAAACTAATGCATAAAATTCCGAATGCCTCGCTTAAAAAAGGGTTACGATCCGGATCAGAAGGGGGGTTAAAGAGCACATCAGCAAACGGGACGAAGTATCTTCTTGTTATTGGTGTCGACTATTCTGATGTACCTGCCACATATAAAGCTGAACAGATCCAGCCATTATTTTTCGGGAGCGGGAACAGCGTTTCGGATTACTTTAACAAAACGTCGCACCTATCGGTAACAATATCTCCGGCAGCAGAATCACATGGAACGGTAAATGACGGATTTATCGGATGGCTGCGTTTAAATGGCAATCATCCAAACCCCGGTTCGTCTATTGAAATTTCGAACCAGCAGATCGCAAGAAGTGCAATACTTGCAGCCAATCCTTATATCGACTACGCCTCTTATGATGCTGACGGAAACGGGGTGGTTGAATCAACAGAACTCTCCGTCATAATCATTGTAGCTGGATATGAGGCTTCTTATCCACATCCCGTTAACTCACCATCGGTTTGGGCACATAGCAGCCCAATGTGGGGTGTTGCCTATCCTTCAGTGGATGGTAAGGTCATAGAAGATTATGCACAGATCGGTGAAAGACATGACGACCATCTGGCTACAATCGGCATTGCGGCACATGAATTGGGACATGCGATGTTTTCATTACCGGATTTGTACGATACAGACCCAAGCAACGGAGACTCCGAAGGTATCGGGTATTTTGATCTCATGGCCTCAGGTAGCTGGGGAAGCCAGGCAGGTGAGTACGAGGGGTCGTCTCCAACGCAGCTATCTGCCTGGAGCAAAGAATATCTTTCCTGGGGAACTATAACCACTGTCTCTTCGAGCGAGATGATCTTTCTCCCTCAATCGGATAGCAGCAGCTTCTCCATTTTTCGCATTAACACGTCAGACCCGAATCAGTATTTTCTTATAGAAAACAGACAATTCATCGGGTACGATATAGGGCTTCAAGGATATGCAGATGAATTAAGTCACGGCGGCCTTGTTATTTATCATATCGATAAATTAAAAACCAATCTGTGGCCAAAATCAAATACCATTAATGCCGATGAAAATGATAAAGGAGTCGATGTAGAAGAGGCCAATGAAGGAATTTTAGGGTACAGCATGTTAGATACCGTAAGTTATGGAGTGCATACCGATATGTTCTTTTTCTCGGGAAATGCTGTCAATTTTGACGAGTCTACCGTACCTGACTCAAAACTCAAGGACGGCAGTTCTACAAATATTTCAGTGACAGATATCTCTAACTATGGCGAAACTATGACCGCCGTCGTTACACTGCCACTTCAATCACCGATCGTAAATACCGGCTCAGCTACAGATATAACATCTTATTCCGCAACGCTCAATGGAACTGTAAATACCGGGGGATTAACAGCATCAGTATGGTTTGAGTACGATACAATCAGCGGATCATACAGCGGCATATCATCCAGTCAAGAGATAGACAATACATCAGGTGATATTTCGGTAAGCATTAGCATCAGCGGACTATCACCTGGAACGGAATACTATTACAGGCTGGTCTTACATAATAGTAATGGAATTACTTATGGAGACGAGATGTCATTTACGACTCCCGGGACTACCCTGCTTTCATTTGAAGTCAGCGTAAGTAACAAAAAGAAAGTTACAATAACATGGGAAACCGCCATTGAAGTTGACAATGCTGGGTTTAATCTATATCGATCCAGTCAAGAAAATGGTACTTATACCAAAATTAATAAGTCACTTATTCACGCCAAAGGTAATAATGTCAGAGGCAGCAGCTATAACTTTGCAGACATGCCGGGCTACGGGATTCACTATTATAAGCTTGAGGACGTGAACTATAACGGGGTAAGCACAATGCATGGTCCCGTTAATGTAGAGATGAGATCCAGAAGAAAATGAAACAATTTATCTTTTTGAGATATCTACACATGTAGCATGAAACGGGATACGTAGCGCGGGAATTTGGATTTCGGATTTTAGATGTCGGATTTCGGATTTTTCAATTTGGTTTTTCATTCCGCAATCCGCAATCCCAAATCTGCAATTGGGTACATCCCCGCCACATGCCGACCACAAGGGATCGGCGCTACCTTTTCAAAAAGCTAAATTGTTACAAAAATATAGTAAAGGTATGGAATTATGATTACCGAAACACCCATGATGCGTCAGTATAATGAAATCAAAAGGCAGCATAAAGATGCACTGCTTTTTTTTCGCATGGGCGATTTTTATGAATTGTTTTTTGAAGATGCAAAGGTCGCCTCCAGGGTACTGGGTATTACACTCACTGCTCGTTCTAAAGGCGAAGGTGCCATACCAATGGCAGGCGTGCCGCACCATGCTGTTGAATCATATATCCGGAGGTTAATCAAGTCCGGATACAGGGTGGCTATCTGTGACCAATTACAAGATCCCGATGAGGCAAAGGGAGTTGTTGACCGGGGTGTTACCAGGATTATAACACCGGGTACCGTTACCGAAGATGCGCTTCTGGAGGATAAAAGTAATAACTACCTGATGGCAGTACTGGAAACAAATACCACATTGGGACTGTCATGGATTGATCTGTCCACTGGCCGGTTTGAGATCGAAGACGTACAGAAAGAAAGGCTGTTTGATGAATTTGCAAGACTAAATCCGTCTGAACTGCTGCTGCCAGAGGAAGTCGTAAGAAATAATACCACCTTTATGGAAATGATTCGTACAGAATATCATGGGATGATCACATCCAGACCTGACTGGGAATTTTCAAAAGAAACCGCTTACCGGGCCTTGTTAGATCACTTTGGAACAAATTCTCTGGAAGGCTTCGGCTGTGAGGATGCAGGGCCGGCCCTCGGTGCCGCAGGCGCCGTGATTCAATATTTAAAAGAAACACAAAAGACATCGCTCAGACACATCGTTAAAATTCAAAAATATAAGACAAACAACAGGGTACTCATAGACAAATCCACGCAGCAAAGTCTGGAGTTAACGCAGACGATGAGGACTCATGAGCGGGAGGGTTCGCTGCTTAGCGTGATTGACCATACAAAGACGCCCATGGGTGCACGGTTGATGAGGGAATACATTATAAGCCCTCTGAGAGTACCTTCAAAAATCAGATACCGCCAGCTAGGCGTATATGAATTATTTGAAAAATCAGAATTAAGGCGTGAGATACGCAGCCTGCTGAACAATATATACGATATTGAGCGAATTTCTACAAAGATAAGCTGCGGCCGTGCCAATGCCCGTGACCTTATCTCCTTAAAGCAATCTCTTTCAAAATTGCCAGTACTGAAGGATAGGATGTCGTTCTTTATGTCAGATATCCTCATATCCATAGAACAGCAGTTGGATACCCTTGAAGAAGTACAGGCCCTGATAGGTGAGGCCATCGTTCCGGACCCACCTCATATGATTAAAGACGGGGGTATTATCAGGGAAGGCTATGACGCAACACTTGATGAGTTAAGGTATATCAGTAAAAATGGTAAAAGCTGGATTGCAAATTTTGAAGCGGAAGAAATATCACGCACTGGAATCAATTCCCTCAAGGTAGGCTATAACAAGATATTCGGATATTATATTGAGGTCACTAATACTCATAAAGATAATATCCCGCCTGCTTATATCCGAAAGCAAACTCTTAAAAATGCAGAGCGTTTTATTACCCCGGAACTTAAGGATTACGAGACAAAGGTATTAACGGCAGATGAACGGGCAAAGGATTTGGAATACGACCTGTTTCTTCAATTACGCGAACAGGTCAGTACCTTTACACCGCGACTGCAGAGGACTTCCGGGGAAATTGCACTTATTGATGTGCTATCCACCCTGGCTACAGTTGCAGAAGAAAACCGATATATCATGCCGGAAATTACAGAAGGCCTGGAGCTGAAAATAACAGACGGCCGTCATCCGGTACTGGACCGTAAACTGGCTGGTGAAAGCTTTGTACCTAACGATATCGATCTTGACGGGAGCGGGGACAACATAATGATAATTACCGGACCCAATATGGCAGGAAAAAGTACGTATATACGCCAGGTAGCGCTTTTGGTGCTCATGGCACAGATGGGCAGTTTCATTCCTGCAAAGGAAGCTGTTATCGGAGTTGTAGACAGGATATTTACAAGGGTAGGGGCCTCAGACGAACTCTCGAGGGGACAAAGCACCTTCATGGTGGAAATGAATGAGACGGCAAACATCCTCAACAACGCCTCTGAACGGAGTTTAATCATCCTGGATGAAGTTGGCCGCGGCACGAGCACTTTTGACGGTGTTAGCATTGCCTGGGCAATTACTGAATATATTCACCAAAATATTCGTGCCAGAACGCTTTTTGCCACACACTACCATGAGCTTACAGAACTGGCCCTGCTCTTTCCGGAAATCAAAAACTATAACATCGCCGTCAGGGAATGGGGCGATGAGATCATATTTTTACGAAAAATCATAGAAGGCGGGACGGATAAAAGTTACGGGATACATGTTGCACGTCTTGCAGGGATACCAAAAGAGGTTATCCAGAGGGCACGCGTTATTCTCAACAATCTTGAGGCTGCAACGCTGGATGTAAATGGCAGACCAAAATTCGCACCGATAAAAACAGGGCAAGACAAAAAATTACCTAATCAGTTAAAACTCTTTGTATCAAAGCACGATATGATAATTGAAGAGATTAGAAAGCTTGATATATCGAAGATTTCTCCCCTTGAAGCCCTTAACAAGCTTGATGAATTTAAAAGGAAGCTGGAATCGGAGTAAACGATGTTTTGGTGGGCAATGCCTCATATGTATCAAGCTGTAGGTGATGGAATAATGAAGTAATGGAGTGGTGGAGTATTGGAGTGCTGGGTTTTGGAGTTTTGAAGTTTTTTAACAACACGACTCCATTACTCCAACACTCCATTACTCCATCCCAATTTAAAACAGTCAATAATACTAAAGATTTCCATTGGGAGGGAATATGCAGTATTTATCACTTCTTTTCGTGTGTACACATGCTTCAATTTTCCTATTTGCCGTACCTTTATTATTGACAGGTATATTTGCGCTCATAGCCTTTAAATATGGAAGGCTTTACATCAAGTCTATTACATCAAATGCCCATATAGCCCTCTTGCAGATAATAGAGATGTCCTTCCGGCATACCAATGTGGAATCCATTGTGGAATACCGTATTATGGCAAAAAAGGCTGGAATTGATATTGCCCCTTCATCGCTGGAATCACACTGCCTTGCAGGAGGAAATATAGGAAACGTAGTACGTGCCCTGATTGCCGCCGGTAAAGCAAATATTGAACTTGGTTTCGACCGTGCCTGCGCAATTGATCTTGCAGGAAGAGATGTATTTGATGCAGTGAAAACCAGCATTAACCCAAAAGTGATCGACTGCCCGGATTCAACAAAGGGCTGCTCAACATTAGATGCTGTAACAAAGGATGGTATACAAATTAGGGTAAAGGCACGTGTCACTGTACGCACTAAGATCGAGAGGCTAGTGGGCGGGGCAACAGAAGAAACAATTATTGCCCGTGCCGGTGAAGGGATTATTACAACTATAGGCTCTACTGACGACTACAGAAAAGTACTGGAAAGGCCTGATCTTATAACCGCTCTTGTTATGGGAAAGGGACTCGATGCAGATACAGCCTTTCATATCCTATCAATTAATATTGTCTCTATCGATGTTGGCAGTAATATCGGTGCGAGACTGCAGACCGATCAGGCTGATTCAGATAAACGTTTGGCACTGGCAGAGGCAGAAAAACGCCAGAGTATGGCTATTGCACATGAGCGGGAGATGAAGGCACTTGCAGAAGAGAATATGGCTAAAATACTCGCTGCCGAAGCAGAAGTTCCCAAGGCAATTGCACAGGCATTTCGCGAAGGAAACTTGGGTATTATGGACTATTATCATCTTAAGAATATCAAGGCAGATACCGAAATGAGGACGTCTATCTCGAAATCCAGTATACCACCCGGAATAAAATGATATGGCAAAAGAATCTCCTAAGAAAGTAGATTTACTTAGGATGTATCATGAAACACGCTTTTTATGGGAACATGCAAGCGATGCGATATCCATATTTAATATTGAGGGTAATTTGATAGATGTGAACAGGAAGGGGGAGATTCTTACCGGATATACAAGAGAAGAACTTATCAATATGAATTTTGTTCAACTTCTACCTCCGGAAGAGGGAAAGAAAATCGCTTCTGCTTTCCGGAGAAATATCCAAAAAGGATCGGGATTTGTAAGAGACATATTAATATTGAGAAAAGATAAGAAAATGGTCCCGGTCAATATAACAGGAAATGTTATTGAATGCCTGGGGAAAAAGGTAATTCAGGTGATTCTCAGGGACATCACTGAATACAGGCAAGTTGTGCAGCGTCTAAACGTACAGTATGTTTCAACACGTGCGCTGGCAGAATCTGATACCCTCGGCAATGCTGTTTTGAAAATCCTGCAGGCTGTATGCGAATATCTGACATGGGATTTGGGTACACTCTGGATTCCAGACCGGAAAGATAATGTACTGCGCTGTATAGAGATTTGGCATAAACCATCGGCAAACGTTCAGGAGTTTATAACAGTTGGCCGGGGGATGGTTTTTACATATGGTATCGGATTGCCGGGAAGGATATGGGCCGGCAAGAGACCGAGCTGGATAGAAGATGTTACCTCGGATAAAAATTTTCCACGCGCACCTTTTGCTGCCAAAGAAGGATTACACGGGGCTTTTGGTTTTCCTATTCTAATAGGAGACGAAGTACTGGGTGTTATTGAGTTTTTTAGTCATGAGATACAACCACCCGATGATGATTTATTGAAAATGTTTGATGCTATTGGCAGTCAAATCGGACAATTCATTGAGCGAAAACACGCCGAGGAGTTACTCAAACGCAGGATAGAATTTGAAAAAACCGTAGCGAATGTCTCAAAAAGATTTGTTGTCCTTTCTGATTTTGACAACTCCGTTTTCCTCTCATTGGCCGATATTGGTAAACTGAGTGGTGCAAGCAGGTCATACATTTTTCAGTTACGTGATAATGGCAAAGTCATGGACAACACTCATGAATGGTGCAATGAAGGTGTTTCGCCTGAAATTCAAAACCTTCAGAATCTCCCCACCTCAATAGCTCCATGGTGGATGGCAAATCTGCATGCCGGGAATGTGATTCACATCACCGATGTCTCAAAATTACCTACGGAAGCATCCTCTGAAAGGGAAATATTAGAAAAGCAGGACATAAAATCACTTGTTGCATTACCGGTATATGCCGAAAAAGAATTAGTTGGATTTATAGGTTTTGATAATGTAGTATCCATCGGCACATGGCGTGATGAGGATATTTCCTTACTCCGGATTACGGCTGAGATTATAGGAAACGCAATTGCCCGCAAGCAGGCAGAGGCACTTATTAACCATATGGCTTATCATGATTCACTTACCAATTTACCAAACCGTATTCTGTTTCAGGACCGTTTGAAAATGGCAGTGTCTCATGCAAAACGCAACGGACATATCGTAGCTGTTCTGTTATTTGATATGGATAATTTCAAAATAGTGAATGATAGTCTGGGACACGATACAGGCGATTTGGTTCTTAAGGCCTTTTCAGAACGATTAAAAGAGAATATGCGTGAGTGCGATACAATTGCCCGCCTTGGTGGTGATGAATTTATTGCCATTCTCTCCGGTCTAACTCATGGTGAAAGCATCGCTACTGTTGCACAAAAAGTCCTCAGTGCTTTGAATAAACCCTATCAGATTGAATGTCATGAAATTCGTATAGCCGCCAGTATCGGTATTAGTATGTATCCATTAGACACAAATGAAATAAACAAACTGCTTAAATATGCAGATATAGCCATGTACTACGCTAAAAGACATGGCAAAAACAGGTATTGGTTTTACCGTAACAATAGACACTTATAAGTGCTCAGCGCCCAAACATCGACAAAATTTTGTCGATATACTAAAACGTCTAAATTCGAATATCGAAATACGAAACAAATCCTAAATTCTAATGTTTGAATTTTGGTCATTTCAATCATAAACGATTGAATCAGCTTAGAAAATACTACTGAAGTTGCATTATTTTACAATTTCATTTAACGGGGGATTGATACAGTGAAGCGTAGTAAAGTAATTTTCAAAGGTGTTTTGATGTCATTCTGTGTTGTTGCCTTATTATCGCCTTTATCTTTCGCAAATAATTTGCCCTCACACGGGGAGCTTCGGGAAGCGCTTAAGGCTGTAGTGAAGGAGAATAACGGTGGGTTTGGTTTCAATATGTGGGCAACGGTGGTGGATCGGGACGGCATAGTAAAAGCAGTAGCATTTTCCGGAAAAGAGAGGGGAGATCAATGGCCCGGAAGCCGTATTATTTCTGCACAAAAGGCTAATACTGCCAATGCCTTCAGTTTGCCAGAGTTTGCGTTATCTACCGCAAATCTTTTTTCTGCTGTACAGCCTGGCGGCAGTTTATTCGGACTGCAGGAAAGCAACCCAATCTCTCAGGAGGCAGCTTATCGCGGCCCGTCTGAAAAAATTGGTACAGAGAAAGATCCTATGGTCGGTCATAAGATAGGCGGGGTTAATGTATTTGGAGGTGGTTTGGCATTGTATAACAGTGATGGAAAACTCGTTGGGGCTTTGGGTGTCAGCGGCGACAGTTCCTGCGCTGATCACAATATTGCATGGAAGATAAGGCACATACTGAACCTGGATTACGTTCCCGCAGGGGTTAGCCCGACAAAAGATGATAATATCGTTTATGATATTACCAACGGCGTTAGTGCAAGCGGCTGGGGTCACCCGCAATGCAGTCCGGAAGCAGCTAATATTGCACAGGAATTTCCTAAGACACATCCTGTAAAAAAGAAGAAATAAATTAGGCCTTTGGAAAAGTTTATTTTACTTCAATTTTGTTAGCCATGGATTAACACGAATAAAACTGGAACCGTGACCCGTGATCCGTTGCCCGTAATTCGGGAAACGGAAAATGGGAACCGGGAACCGTTAAATGTATAATAATGCAATAGTACACTGTCAACATAATAGTTAATAATAGATTATATAGTATCTGTCATTGCG
>CAZPUD010000126.1:0-10998 GCA_964589115.1 uncultured candidatus Brocadiaceae bacterium
TCTAAAAGGTGTACTAACAATTTTGTCCTCTCAATGTGCCGGAGAAACTCATCCCCAAGCCCTATTCCCTTGTGCGCCCCTTCAATAAGTCCGGGGATATCCGCTACAACAAATCTCCGGTAACCATCAAGTTCTACTATTCCCAATTGAGGCTGCAGTGTGGTGAAAGGATAATCTGCAATTTTAGGCCTGGCAGCGGATATTCGTGATAAAAATGTTGATTTTCCCGCATTGGGCATTCCAATGAGACCTACATCCGCAATTAATTTTAATTCAAGGATAATCCAGCGTTCCTCGCCCGGTTTACCCTTTTCTGCATAACGGGGAACCTGATTGGTAGCACTGGCAAATTGTTTATTCCCTCTTCCACCTCTCCCCCCCCGTGCAATGATGATCGTCTCACCAACAGTGCTCATATCCTTTAAAATACGACCACTTTCTTTATCTTTGATTATCGTACCTCCAGGGAGGTCTATAATAAGATCCTTGCCGTTTTTGCCGTCCTTAGTAGAGCCCTTACCGTGTGCACCGCGTTCTGCAATATATTTCACCCTGGAAGTGAGGTCAAGTAATGTGTCGATTTTACCACTAACACGCAAAATAACGTCTCCACCTTTACCTCCGTCTCCACCATCTGGCCCTCCATGGGGAACGTATTTTTCTCTCCGGAAACTCACACAACCATTTCCCCCATCACCTCCTTTAACAAATATAGTAGCTTTATCGATAAACATAGTTTAAAAAGAATGTAAGGGGTATGCACAAATAGGCGCTTAGTGCCCTAACATCGGTAAAATTTTACCGATATGTCAAAGCATCTAAATTCTAAATTCGAATATCAAAATTCGAAATAAATCTTAAATTCTAATGTTCGAACGTCAAAAACATACAAGAACCACAGATTACACAAATAGAAAATCCTTTCTGATATCTGCGTAATCTGTTGTTTCAAGTTTTTATTTGAATTTTGTTCATTTGAATTTGTTTTGTATTTCGTGCTTAGTATTTCGGGTTTTCCTTTTACACCGTAGAATTCTTACCCGTACAGAGGCAGGAAAGTTATGAGAGAAATTAATACTCTTACTGAGGTGTTGAGTATACGCTCACACGATGCCTTGTTTCAAATTTTACAACACCGTTGATCTTAGAGAAGAGCGTATCGTCCTTGCCAATACCGACATTCAGTCCCGGCCTGAATTTTGTTCCGCATTGACGGACTATAATAGAACCGGCAGTAACGAATTGTCCACCGTACCTTTTAATTCCCCGCATCTGCGGATTACTGTCTCTTCCATTTCTTGTGGAACCTTGTCCCTTTTTATGTGCCATATTACAAACCCTCCGTTCTGAAAAATACTATTTATGATAAAAGAATTTCTTTAATTTTTATTTGAGTATATTTCTCACGATGTCCTTTCCTCGTCATCGATTCCTTCCTTCTACGAAACTTTATGGTCATTGATTTTGGACTTTTCTTTACATCCTCGACCTCTGCGACAACCTTTACATTTTTATTAGCTGTCACCCCGAAAGTCGAATTTCCATCTTCACTGGAATAGACCAATACATCATGAAATTCTAAAGTTTCCCCTTTTTGCATGCCGGCCTTTAAGTCAATGAGATGGCGCTCACCGGGTCTAACCTTATACTGCTTACCTCTGTCCTTTATTACTGCGTACATTTGTTGATATCTCCTTTCTGTAATTTAGCTTAATGAGTATTTTGCCTTGTAGAAGTGTAATGAAAGAACTTATCGGATATTATATCTCAACAGGTTCGTTTCTCTGATTTAAATAGCGAATATCCATTTTGCTGTAATCATGATCTGGCGTACTAAAAATATGTATCTTCTTATTATAAGATTCTTCTATTTCTATCATTTGCTTTCTTTTCTGATTTTGTAAGTAATTTGCGATCTCCGGGCTTACGAGAATTTCAATTTTTGCAATTTGTGGTAAATGAATCGCAAATTTTATGTCTCTCATGGCATTTAAACACAGGGTCTCAGCCGTCTTGGCATACCCTGTTCCACGGCAAAATTTACATTCCTCAAAAAGGACATCACGAAGACTGTGCCGAACCCTTTGCCGGGTAAGTTCAATAGTACAAAATTTTGACATCTTCAGCATCTTCGTTCGTGCCTTATCTCTTTTCAATGCATCTGTAAGCGCCTTTTCGACTGCATGGATATGCGTTTCCTCCCGCATATCAATAAAATCGATTACAATCACACCCCCCAAATCTCTTAACCGTATTTGACGCGATACTTCCCTCGCAGCCTTGAGGTTCGTCTTAAAAGCGGTTTCTTCCGGATCGGTCTCCTCTTTAAACCGGCCGCTGTTGACATCTATCGCAACGAGCGCTTCCGTCTGCTCAATTATAATTGAACCCCCGCGTGGCAAAGGGATTTTTTTTGAATTTATACTTTCAATATCTTTCTCAATATTATATTTGTGAAATAATGGCCTGTTCTCAGCATAGAGGGTTAAAAGCTTTTCATACTTCGGCATAATAATCCGAAAGAAGTCACGCGTTCTCTCGTAAACAGATTCCGAATCTACAATAATTTCCCGTACGTCTGTTGAAAAGATATCTCTTATAGTACGAATAACAAGGTCGCTTTCCTGATAAATAGATGCAGGTACATTTATGCACCGGGATCGTTTTTCGATATTTTTCCAGAGCCTTAATAAGTAGTGAAAGTCCTTGTGAATTTCCTTTTTCGTCTGCTGTACTCCTGCTGTCCTTATAATAAAACCGACATCCGGAGGAGGATTCAAGCCTTCCAGTATTTTCTTTAATCGCTGCCGTTCTTCTTCATTTGTAATTTTCCGGGAAACTCCGTGACGGGATACACCCGGCATTAAGACTAAAAATCTCCCTGGCAAACTGATATACGTCGTTAAACTGGGACCTTTTGTACCTATGCCCTCCTTTGTTACCTGAACCAGCACTTCCTGCCCCTGGCGTAAAAGATCCCGTATTTTATAGAATTCCCGATGCGGCCTGACAGCAGCATCTGTTTCTCCTGCCGGATTTCCATCTCCGGCTTCCCGGGGCGGCATGATATCTGATACGTGAAGAAAGCCGTTCTTTTTCAGTCCAATATCGACAAAAGCCGCTTCTATACTCGGTTCAATATTAACAACCTTCCCCTTGTAAATATTTCCGGCAATTTGTTCCCGGGAACTTCTTTCGATATAAAGTTCTTCAAGGATATTATTTTCTAAAATGGCAATGCGGCACTCTTCAGGTTCAACAGCATTTATAAGCATCCTCTTATCCATAGATTTTTCTCTCAGTTTGCTGAAGAAAGGTTAACCTTTGTCCTGACAATTTCAAAGAGCTCTTTTCTTTCGGTTTTACATAATGCCTGGAGTACCTCTTCGGGTCTAACTACACCTTCTGACGTCATCTTTACCGATAAAATTAAACCATAAGGCATTATCTTAATTTCTTGAATAGACGGACGTATATTAAAGGATTTTTGATATCCATCCTTAACACGGTTTATAACAATTGATGATTGTTGTAAAAACTCCGGCACCTTTAGTGTCTTCAGAAGACTTGCATCTTTAAATATAATCTCATATGTAATATCACTAACCTGACTTTTTTTAGCATGCGGTAGAATCTCTACTGATAGAATCTGGATCTCTCCTGGCAGCTGCTGGCTAAAACACTCAATAAATACCTCGGAGGATAATGGCCTGAGCAGCTCCAATTCCAAAACTTCATCTCTTCCAGTTACTCCAACACTTAACGCTAAGAGGATGGACAACTTCGGATGAGGATTAAAGCCTTTGGTCATCACAATAGGTATGTTAGCCCTTCTGATAGCCCTTTCAAAAACCTTCATCAAGTCGTGATGAGAGATAAAGCGGATATCTCCTAACTTATTAAATCGAATACGTACTCTTATAATATCGTCAACTTGCCTTTAAAAATTTAAATAAATATAATAGATTAAAATACTTATGGGAAATTTTAATAACGATACGTATCATTTGTCAAGTACTATTTTAACCATTGCAGGGCTACAAGGTAAAGCGCCTAAAAGGCCTCGGGCAAGATTTCCATTGCAATATTTCTTAGATAACTAATGGTCTTATCCGTGTCATCAAAATTGCAAACTGTTTCCGCAACTTCTTTAGCCTGTTCAAAAGTGACAGACCGAACTATCTTTTTTATTTCAGGTATGATTGTGACCGGTGCAACACTAAATTCTGTAAGACCTAATCCGATTAATGGTACAGTATATTCAACCTCGCTTCCCATTTCACCACAAATCCCGATAGGGATATTATTATCTTTCGCCGCTTTTATAGCAAGTTTCAAAAGCCTTATAATGGCAGGGTGTACAGGACAATACAAATAGGCTACCCGTTCATTATTCCTGTCTACTGCCAAAGAATACTGGATAAGATCATTCGTACCAATACTAAAGAAATCACATTCTTTTGCCAGTATATCAGCGATTAAAACAGAAGAAGGTACTTCAAGCATGACTCCTATGCTAATATTTCTGTTAAATGGAATTTTCTCTTTATCCAATTCATCCATAGTATCCCAAACCATTTTCTTTGCAAGACGCAGCTCTTGAAGGGATGATATCAGAGGGAATAACATCTTTACATTTCCCAGGGCAGAAGCCCTTAAAATTGCACGGAGTTGTGTCTTGAATATTGATGGATTCTCAAAACAGTACCGGATGGAACGACATCCAAGGAAAGGATTCCCTTCCTTTCTGTCCTCTGAAGAATGAGAAAACTTATCGGCACCGAGATCAAGTGTCCTGATAATAATAGGCTTGCTCCCCAATTCCTGTACAACCGTGGTATATGCTTCCAGATGTTCTTCTTCTGTTGGGGGCTTTGGCGACCCTAAATAAAGAAATTCAGTTCTATAAAGTCCGATACCCTCTGCACCGTACTTTATATTTATATTAATCTCTTTGGGAAATTCTATATTCCCATATATGGAAATATGCTTGCCATCCCGCGTTGTAGACGGCTGATCCCTGAGTTCTGTGGCCAATTTTTCCTCAAAGACATGGATGCTCTTAACTTTACTTTGGTACGTTGACAACGTTTCTTCGTCAGGCCTGACAATAACAATACCCCTATTGCCATCCACAATTACCATATCTCCACCAAAAATATCCGTAGTAATTGTACCAAGGCCTACTACGGCAGGTATACCTAAGGCACGGGCAACTATTGCAGTATGAGACGTTCTTCCTCCTACATCCGTAGCAAATCCTCTTACCTTTTCAGTATCAAGAGACGCCGTTTGAGAAGGAGTAAGGTCATGTGCCACCAATACCACCTCCTGGGCAAGATTTTTAAGTTCTTCTCTCTTTTCACCCAATAAATTTCTTAAAAGTCTCCGTTCTACATCAAAGATATCACTAACCCTTTCTGCCAGATATGAGTCATTAACATCCTGAAATTTTCTGATATATACACGCAAGGCCAAAGATACTGCAAACTCCGGAGTAAAGTTAGTTTTCTTTATTTTCTCAATAATTTCATTTTTAAGGCGTACATCCTGCAATACCATCCGGTGCGTGCCAAAAATAGACCCGATTTCAGAACCCAGATTCTCTGAGACATTCTTCTCCAGATCATGGATCTCCTTCTTTGAATCCTCAATAGCCTTCTCAAGCCGGTATATCTCCCCTTCTACCTCTTCTTTTCTTATAATATGACGGGGAATACGGTATCCTTCGCTCTCAAACATAAAGGCCGGATGGATAATTACCCCTGGAGAAACAGCAATTCCTTTCCTTATTTCCATAAACTCTTCTTCAAATTTACTTTTTACCAGGCCTTCCAGGGCATCAAGCGCCTCTGCAGCATCAATTCCCTTTGCACTTATGACAACCTCTGTATCGTTCTCTGCGCCAAGGGTTAAAAGTTCGATGACGCTTTTACCGTCGACCTCTTTATTCTTTGTTTTTACGTGGATTTCTGAACTATATTTATTGGCAATTTCAGCAAATTTGGTAGCAGGGCGTGCATGCATTCCGTTTGAGTTCGAGATTTTTACTTTTCGTTCTAGTAATTTTGAATTGATGCTGTGAATATCCATGATGTGAAATTTAATGCCTTATATCAGGTACTATAAGGCATTGATTAAATTATGTGTTTATTAAATCTAAACTAAATATATTAAGACTATAGTGATTTATGTAATGAAAATATTTTCCCTGCTCATAGGTACTTTGATATTCTTATATTAAACCTGTATGCCGTCGACTTCTTTTAATATCTCGATGATACCTTCTCTGCCCTTAGCCTCCCGCATAAAGCGGCGGAAATCATTATCCCTTATAACTGTAGATATCCTTTCCAGTGCAGCAAGATGTGACCCGGCAGAATCATTTGGTGAAAGTAATATGAAGAAAAGATATACAGGTTCACCGTCCAGGGCATTAAAATCCACGCCGTTTTTTGAACGTGCGATCGTACCGATAATTTTTCCGGTGCAATCATGTTTTGTATGAGGAACGGCAACTCCCTTTCCTATACCTGTACTTCCCAACTCCTCCCTTTTCATAAGAGATTTAATAACATTTTCAACATCCTTGCTATTTATTTTGCGGGCATCTTTCAGTGAAAGTACCATTTCTCTAATTACATCCTCTTTTTCAGTAGCTTTCAGCTCTGTGATAATAGCTTCTTCCACAATAAAATCAGTTAATTTCATATAATAAAAACCCCCGATAGAATTGTTTTCAACTACGCTTCCGATACATCTCCCAAACCTTCTATCTCAGCCGTAGAAGGCTTCTTCCTTCGGACAATCTTGGATTGAATTTTACCCTTGTGCTTTTTCAGTTGTGCTTCAACCTTGTCTACTACAAGATCGATTGCCCGATACATATCAGAATTTGATGCAACTGCAACTATGGCAGGTGCCCTCGAAACGGAAACAATCATTTCGACAATATGGCTATTATCACCACCGATATCCAGCGTAATCTGTATCTGCAAGATCCATTCAAAAAACTTTTTAACTTTTTGAGCCTTCTGTAAAGCATAATTTTTAATCGCTTCGGTTATATCCATGTGTCTTGCTACAATTGTGATATTTTCCAAAGGAAAATCCTTTCTTAAAAAGAAAAAGTTTATAAATATTATAAACTAATCATTTTACTTATTAGAAAATTGTCCGTCAAGGAAATTAAGATTATGCACCTAACTATTATATTCTGCAACCGCTAAGATAAATACATGAATAGATGCTGCCCCGGCCTCTTTTAGCTTTCTGGAGCATTCAGATGCCGTTACACCACTAGTTAGTACGTCATCTACGAGGAGTATTCTTTTCCCCTTGAAAAAAGCAGGATATTTAACAAAAAATGCATTGTGAACATTTAACTGCCGCTGGCCTTTTGAAAGCTGGGTTTGTGACAGGGTATTTTTAACACGGCAGAGGTTGTTTGTGGATATGGGCATTGAAAAGTGACTTTGAATTCCCAATGATAAAAGCTCGGCTTGATTAAAACCCCGATGCATCTTTTTTAACCAATGAAGAGGTACCGGTACAATGACATCAACATCTGAAATCACCTTTTCCAGTTTTCCCTGCACTATGATAATATCGTTCAGCACACGGGAAAGAAATTTTTGTCTGGCATATTTAAACTTATGTATCAACGTTCTCATTACACCCTCATAATATGCAATAAACGTTAAGCTGTTAAAATAAAGGGTTTTTCTTTTGCAGACAGCACAACCTTCCTGCATCGTAGAAGTCATGTAAGGCCCAAGGACGGCGCCACAACGAATACAATGATCCCTGCTGATGTAAGTGATCTGCTGCTTACAGTCACTGCAAACATAGAGTTCCTGGGAATTGTTCAAACTGCGGCTACAATGAAGACAGAAGCGGGGATAAAAAAGGTCTAATAGTGCATGGAAGTATGTGCCTGTACCCATGTTACATTTTCATCATATCAAAAAACAATAATCCTACGGATCCAAAAATAACAACAGGCAGCCACGCTGCTAATACAGGATGGATCATGCCCGTGTTGCCAAGGTTGGAACATATAAAAGATATTGCATAGAAAATGCCACATACAAGGACACACAGACCAATACGTAAGAACAAGTTCCTGCTCAGACCCTCAAACCCAACGACAAGAGGTATGCCCAGTAAAAGAAGCACAAAATGGATGAGGGTATAAGAAATTCTGGAATGGAATAACACACTATTTCTTGGATTATCAGGTTCTCGTTTGCACAACTCTTTTAACTGCTCGAAACTCAATAAACTTGGATCCAGCTTCTTTTCCCCCAGTTCCTCAGGGGTTACTGCAGATTCGAATTCCATACTCTCGATCTGTAGTACAGGTGCAACCCATTTTCCTTGTTCATCGTACATATGCTTTACTACTTTGGAGAGCAGCCATTTATTATTTCCTAACCACTTCCCTTCATCTGCACTGATAGTAAGTTTCTTTTTTCTGTTTTCATATCTTGTCAGGATAAATACAGACTGCATATGCTGTGTTTTATTGTTGTATCTCCAGATACGAATTAAGGTGTTGTTTTTCTTATCTTCCAGAAGAAGATTCCGCTGAACATCACCACTGAAAGAGGTATGTTCTAACGTCTCTAACCTTTGTGCAAGCCTAGGAATAATCCATTCCTGGTCCCCAAATGAGGCAAAGGACATGAATACCGTAATAATAAAAATAGGAAGCAGTATCCTGTAAAGAGAAATACCGGCAACCTGCATAGCCAGTATTTCCCGATTTTTTGTTAGCTTTACAAGGACAATGCCTACTGCTATTAGAGTAATTGCCGGGAAAAACTGAAAAACAATTACAGGAAAGAGGTATGTATAATACCGTATGCCTGTACTAAAGGCACCTGTGCCCATCTCCAGGAAATCTTCAAGCTTTTGGAAGAGATCAACGATGACATATATCCCGGAAATGATGATGAGACACATGAAAAATGTCGGGATGAAAGCTCGTAGTATATAATTATCCAGCCTTGAGAGCATACATTTATCGTGTAGTTGCTATTGAATTCTGAAGTTCTTCATATAACTGAAGCACTGTTTTATTAAAAAGCGGATTGATAATGCCGGGATCAATCTCGACCAGCGGTTCTAAAACAAATAACCTTGTATGCATTAAAGGATGAGGAATCTTCAGATGATCATCGTCTATAATCCTATTACCATAAAGTAAAATATCTATATCAATCGTTCTAGGACCCCATTTTACCGTACGTACTCTCCCCATGTTGACCTCTATATACTGAAACTGCTCAAGCAGTTGATGAGGAGGTATGGTAGTTTCAATACTAAGGGCGGCATTTAAGAACATGGGCTGTGGAGGTCCGCCCATTGGCTCCGTTTCATAAAATCGTGACAGCATTAGAGGCTTCACACCCTTAAGGGCAATAATATGCTCATAAGCGTGAAATAAATTTCTTGCCCTGTCTCCAATATTAGAACCCAGGCCAATACAAACATGTTCCATAACAAATTTTCCTGATGTTTAAGAAATACATGTTTAAAGCATGCCTTCGGCAACTTTTTATAACACCTAATATTGAAATTCCCCAGAGTTGGTTCAATCTTTTAGATTGAACCATGTATTTAGCATGGGCCTGTACGTTTTTGATTGGCGCAAGGCATATGAAACATGCAAAATGTTTGGTTCAATCGTAGACGATTGAACCAACTCTGAGAACTTTTCTTTATTACCTACCCCTTTTACCCACCCCTCAATCCCCTCCCAAGAGGGGATTCCTCAAATTCCCCTCTTGAGAGGGCTAAGGGGTGTGTTTATTAATTACTTAACTAAAAGATTGATCTTATACGGCACAGAAGTTCATAGATCTTGCACAGCTTCCACACTCCGGACAAGTATCCGTACGGCAATCTGACGTGACTTCGCTCCTGATGGATTTTTGGTTCTCATGCATAAGGAAATGTTTTACAACACCACAACTAATGTGATCCCATGGAAAAATTTCATTTTCATCTCTTTGACGGTGCACATAAAATGTCCAATCTATCCCGGCTTTCCGGAACGCATCAAGCCATTTTTGAAAATTAAAATGCTCTTCCCATCCATCAAATTTACACCCGTCCCGCCACGCAATGTATATTACTTTTCCCAGCCTTCTATCGCCGCGCGCAAATATACCTTCCAGTATACTGCGTTCTGCGTTGTGAAACTTAAGATGAATACACTTTCGCCGTACCCTATCATACAACCTATTTCTTATTTCCTTTATTCGCTGCATAGTAACCATGGGTTCCCACTGGAAAGGCGTGTGTGCTTTTGGTACAAAGGGTGCCATGCTGATATTAACATGCCCGAAAGAACCACTTATACCTTTTCTCAAATCAGAGATGTTATAGGCAAGCCTCGCAATCGCATCCACATCATCATCCGTTTCTGTAGGAAGTCCCACCATAAAGTAAAGTTTAACCATATTCCATCCCTGCCTGAATGCCTCTTCGGTGCCTTTATAAAGATCTTCATCTGTAATGTCCTTGTTAATGATCTTCCTGAGAGATGAAGTCGCAGCTTCAGGCGCCAGGGTAAGCCCGGATTTGCGCACAGTATTAAGCATGGAGGGCAGAAGAACCAATTGCTCATTTACACGTAAGGACGGGAAGGAAATATTTACGTGTCTTGGACCGAAAATCTGGTTCATCTGCTCCATCAGACGCTTTAAGTGTGGGTAATCACTTATAGAAAGTGATGCCAGGGAGATCTCATTATGCCCTGTATTGGCGTAACACTGTTCTGCTAATTTTAAAATGTTTTCTACTGTGCGGGGACGTGTCGGCCGTTTGCTCATACCCGCCTGGCAGAACCGGCATCCCTGAGTACAGCCGCGCATAACTTCAATAGTAATACGGTCATGAACAGTTTTCACATAAGGTACTATAGGCTTCGTCGGAAAATAGGCCTTGTTTAAATCCTTTATGGAAGCAGATCGTATAAGTGAAGGTAGA
>CAZPUD010000127.1:0-10977 GCA_964589115.1 uncultured candidatus Brocadiaceae bacterium
TTCTTTCGGAAATTGAAACCCTCGCAGAATTCGGCGATCTTCTTGCAGAGGAAGGATTTGTATATGAGACAAGTCTTTTCACCCGTTGGCAAAAAGGTGATCGCGTACCGAAAGAGAGACGTGTTCTACTGGCAATTCTTAGAGTATTTGTCAAAAGAGGAGGAATTGTGAGTATAGAAGAGGCGAATGAGGTGATGGAATCTATCAATCAGAAAGATTTAACGTACGACGAATCCGCATCTCTATCTGAACATATCCAATCTTCAAACACCAAAACGTTGCCGGTAAAGCCCTATCTATTTGTCGGAAGAGAAGAGTTATTAAAGGATTTATCTTGGGAATTAATAAACAAAAGGAAAGTATTGCTCTATGGAATGCCGGGTGTGGGGAAAACATATATTGCAATTTATCTAGCTCACCAATTGAAGAACTTTTTTTCAGACGGTATTTTTTGGTTTCGTGCAGATCTGAAGAAAGTAGGTGGTATCGTGGATGAACTTTTAACTGCATTTGGTGGTGCCTCCTATCTTGCAGCAGAAAAAGGACAGAAGCTGGAGAAGCTGGTTCAAATTCTTGAGAAGCGAAATATACTACTCATTTTAGATAACTGCAATGCAGTTGGAAAAGAAAGTCTTAAAATCCTCATTTCGCTTCCCGCGACAGTTCTTCTCACCTCAGCTGATAAATACTCCTTTGAAGACCTTATGAGTTTTAGAGTACAAACATTCACAGAGCAAGAGTTCTTACAGTTAAGCGAAAGGATTTTGGGGAAACCATATCTCCGCGTGTATCAAAAAAAAATTACACGGCTCGGAAGCAAGCTCGGTTTTTTACCAATATCTGCTGTGATTTCACTTAAACAGATATATACCGATCCGGTGCATATAAATGACTATATCGAGCGAATCTATGAGGATAGTCTGTCTATCAAAGAGGTTACATATGATGAGAAGAGCCTTTATAACGCGATAAATGTCTCATTCGTCAGATTGGAAAAAGAAGAACAAGCGGTTCTAATCTCATGTGCTGCGTTTGATGGTGGTGATTTTAGTATCACTGCTTTAGCGTATATCAACAAAAAATCGATTACCGAGATAAAAAAAGACATGAATCATTTGATTAGTCTATCCTTGGTTGAGACGTCCAGTAGAGGTCGATATCGCCTTCATCCGGTAGTAAAGGAGTATTTAATATTGAAAGTCCAGCCTGAATATTATCTAAGTTTAGTTCAATATTTTATTAATAAGCTAAAAAAGTTCACAAACGGTAGTGATAATTACATTCACTATTTCCAAAAAGAATATGAAAATATTCTAGGCTCGCAGAAAAGAATTTATGATTTGGGTGAGTTTAGTAAAGTTGTTTCGTTATGGCCATTAATAAGCACCTATATTTTTTACAGTGGGAATTGGGAGACTATGCTTAAGCTTGATAAATTAATTCAGTCTGCATTCAAAGAGACAAAAGATGAAAAAGGACTAGCCTTATATTTGCTTGAAGATTTGGGTAGGGTTTATTTTTTTCTAGGAAGGAAAGAAGAACTTGCTAGACTGGTAAATTCTGTTCATAGGACTGCAATTAAACTTAAAGATAAAGAAGTATTAGGTTTAGTAAAGGAAAAACTTGGTGTTATTGCTATGTCTTTAGGTTCTTTTGAAGAAGCAGAGAAGAACTTATTAGAAGGAATTGAATTTTTAAAGAATTGTAAGATTAAAGATCCAGTCGCTAAATCTTATGCGTATTTAGCAGAATTGGAAGCAAAGAGACACAATAATCAACAATCAATAATTTATATTGATAAATCTCTACAGTATAGTAAAACACTTAAAGACAAGATAATTGTCGCGTATATCTATGGCACGTTAGCGCATGCTCTTTTACTAACTGGTGAATATGGTAGATCTGAGAAATTGTACAAAACATCATATAAATATTTAGCTGAAAGGAATGTTTTATTAGGTGAAGCCTTAGCTCTTGAAGGATTAGGTCGATTATATAAAATCATACAGAAGAATAAATATGAGAACTATATAATAAAGGCAAATGTAATATATAAATTATTGGGTATGGAGCAGTTAGATATAATAGTCTGATTTTTTTAATATAAGACTCTATACCATATGGCATTATTATGAATGAAAATGACATTATAGCTTATTGATGTATGGAAAATCGATTTTTTAACAATAATGCTATCAAAAGTATTCAATCACCTGAGGGGAAAATAAAATTCTTATTGCAATTTGCTACTCTTGCTCCTTCAACTCACAACAGTCAGCCTTGGCTATTCAAAGTAAATGACAATTCTTGCGAGATATATTTAGACCGTAGTAAGGAACTTCCTGAAGCTGATAAAACAGGTAGGGACATGTACATAAGTTTGGGATGTTGTATTGAGAACTTGCTTATAGCTGCTAGATCTTATGGTACTTCTCCATCTTTAGAGCTAGTCCTTAAAAATGACTTTATTGCGGTGGTTAAATTTGATAATCTCAATAAGAAAATAGAGATTAAGCAGAAAAAACTGTTGGAAGCAATAAAAAAAAGGATAAATCTAAGAGGATTTTATAAGAAGAAGGCTGTTCCATCGGAAGTAATAAATAAGTTAAAATCCTACTCAGTTAATTACCCTTTAGTGAAATTCCATCCGATAGCAGATGAGCATAAGCGTATTAAGATTGTAGACCTAACTGCAAAAGGTTTACGTCTGGCCTACCAAAATAGACATTTTAGAAATGAAATGTCATTATGGTTTAATTCTAACGATTCTTCCCGCAAAGAAGGTATCCCAGGATATGCAATTAATCTTCCGTTAATTATTTCCAAGATTTTTCCAATAGCAATTAAATACTTCGATGTTGGTAAGATTGTCAGCCTCTTAAATAAAAAAAGTATGCGAACTTCATCATTAATTTCAGTATTTACAACTAAAAATAATACGAAAAAAGAGTGGATAGAGGTAGGCATGATGGCTGAAAGATTAATGTTAGAGTTGAGGACAACGGATATCTACAGTGCGGTGTATGTCGCTTCAATTGAAATGGGTAAATTATCTAAAGAATTAAAACAGATACTTGAAACTAAGGACCATGTTCAGTTTCTCTTTTGTTCTGGATATGCAGATAAACCAAATCAGTATGTTCCTCGATTCACAGTAGAGGAAAAATTAATAGATTAGTATAGCGATGATTGCTAAGAAAATTATAGATTTTTCAAGATCAAAAAAAAGCTCTTATTGGGAGAAGGTACAGAAGAAACAATCCCTTAAAATTTTTAAGGACGCTTTTAGAAAAGTTCCGGGATATCGTGACTATTTATCTAATCAAGGAGTAGATGGTTCAAAAATAAGGACTCACAAAGATTTTTTAACACTTCCTTTTACATCAAAAGTAGATTACCTTCGCAAATATGAGCTTACAAAGCTTCTAAAAGTCGACAACCATAGCGGTCCAACAATTTTCACATCAACGTCTGGGTCCACAGGAACACCATTTTTTTTCCTTAGGAACGAAACCGTTGATTGGAGATGCTCTACAATGATGGAAGAGTTTGTTCTTAATGGAAACGATAAGCAATTACCTAAAACCCTTGTTTTGGTCTGTTTTGGGATGGGTGTATGGATTGGTGGATTAATTACCTTCTCTGCATTTGAATTATTAGCAAAAAGGAACAAATTTCCCATTTCAATAATTACGCCTGGCATTAATAAAAAAGAGATTCTATATATACTAAAGGATCTTTTACCTCATTATGAGCAACTAGTGTTAGCTGGTTATCCTCCTTTTATTAAAGATGTTATTGATGATGCCATCAGAGAAGGTATCAGTTTTGATAATAAAAAAGTAAAAATAAAATTTGCAGCTGAAGCAATCTCAGAAGACTTAAGAGAGTATTTATCTTCAAAAATTGGTATTAAAAACAAATATATAGATACAGCTAATGTATATGGTAGTGCAGATATGGGGGCGATGGCTATTGAAAGCTCTACTTCAATCCTCGTTAAGGATATTTTGAAACGAGAGCGAGCAATTGCAAAGAAAGTGTTTTCAAGACAGGATAAAACACCAACATTAGCTCAATATAACCCATATTTTATTAACTTTGAATCTGATGATGGGAATTTGTATATAACCGGAGATAATATATTACCACTTGTTAGGTATGCTATAGGTGATCGTGGTGGAACATTCTCATACGCAGAACTGGAAAATTTGCTGAAAGATAATGGCATTGACCTTAAAAATGAAGCAAAAAGAAGAGGACTACAAAGTTTTGTTACGGAATTACCATTCGTATATGTGTACGAAAGAGATGATTTGTCAACTACGCTATACGGCTTATGGATTTATCCAGAGTGGGTCAAGAGAGCTTTATTGTCTGAGCAAATACAACAATTTCTAACGGGAAAATTCACTATGATTACCAAATATGACGAGATGCAAAACCAATATATTGAGCTAAATGTTGAGCTAAAGAGAAATGCTAATGAGAGTGAGAGATTAAGAAAGCTTATATTACGAGAGGTGGTTAAGTGCTTAAAAATGAACAGTTCAGAATATGTAGAGCTTTCTAACCATATTAAAGAGCGAGCATATCCACAAGTTAAAATTTGGGAATATGAGCATCCATTACACTTTCAACCGGGGATTAAACAAAGATGGGTAAAAAAAACATCTATTTTAGACCACATATAAGTACAAATATTAAAAATTTTCCTAAATATATATCAAAGATTGATATATATAACGAATCTTTATTTGAGTTGTATCTTGTTCGCAATCCATCGGTAAAGAGGAGTAATTTTTCTCTTAAAAAATATGAGAGCTTCGTGAATGAACTATCATTAGCCAAGACATATGTTTATTATCCATGGAGAAATCTTATTATAGCGACGTTGCCTGAACAAGAATATTTTGAACTTCGTACCGCGAGGAACCGCAATTTGATACTTAACATTAACCAAAAAGCATATCGAAACATGAATGTGGGTATCATTGGCTTATCTATTGGATCAGCCTCTGCCTTTTTTCTAGCCACAAGTGGCGGAGCAAAGAATATGAAACTTGCAGATCCAGACATGGTAGAAATATCGAATTTAAATCGAATGCACTCCTCTTTAATTGATGTGGGTCAAAATAAAGCATTGGTAGTTGCAAGAAAAATATGGGAAATTGATCCTTATACAAATATAGAAGTATATGAAAATAAGATTGATAGAGATAATCTTAACAAATTTATTTCACAAACACCTTCTCTAGATATTGTTGTTGATGCAATGGATGATTTACCAATGAAAATTATTCTGAGGGAGTTCTGTAAGAAGAAACACATTCCTGTTCTGATGGCTACCAGCAACGGAAATCGAATAATCTTGGATATTGAAAGGTTTGATTTAAATTCAAATTTGCCAATTTTTCAAGGTAGAATTGGTAATAATCCTAAAGATTTTACTTTTAATACATATGACGAATGGCTTCAACTAGCAAATAAAATTGTAGATAAACGCATCCTTAGTAAAGAAATGAAGAAGACAATTAAAGAAATTGGATCATCTATAGCTGGTGTACCACAATTATCTACCACAGTCAATTTGGGAGGGATTGCTATCTCGAATATTATTAAAGATATCAGTTCAGACAAGAATTGCCATCAATCTGGCAGATACATAATAAAGATAGGACAAACTTCGTCTAGATAATTAAAACGATAACATAGTACAATTACTATATGGTATTGTCTTCACTTGTCGGTACAGTATTTGTAATTGTAATTATTATTGTAAATATTTTTGTCGTACTAGCTAGTTATATACGCAATCCGAATAGACTTCTAAATAAAATATTTGCTGTGACTGGAATAATTCTCAATTTATGGGTCATTTTTACATATATTTCCATACAGCCCTTTACTACTACTCCAGTTGCAGATTTTTTAGGATTATTTTTTATTCGAATAAGTATTTTCTTTGCTGTCCCAATGAGTTTGTTGTTTTTTTTACTTTCCAATATTCTCCCAGAAGAAAAATTGAAATTGAATAAATGGCTTCTAGCCATTTTACTTATATTAAATTTCCTTATAATGATATTAGCCATTTCTCCTTATACTTTCAGTTCTATAACCATAACTAATGGTTTCCCCACACCTCAGCCTGGGCGAGGCATTGGCATATTTGCCGGATATGTTTTAGGGCTTAATTTCACAGGCGCATATGTTTTATTAAGAAAAATTCGTAAGTATACTGGCGTTCATAGAGAGCAACTTCGATACTTTACAACAGGGTTACTATTAATGCAGGGACTAACTGTATTTACAATATTGATTCCTACGAATGTATTTCAGAATCCTTTTTTTGTACCATTTGCTCCTCTCTATGCATTAATTTTCATAATCATGACAACTAATGCAATGATTAGGCATAGATTACTCGATATTCGATTAATGGTAGTTCGATCAATAACGTATTTTCTTAGCCTTTTAGTAATTGGAGCAGGATACAGTACATTTTTTGTAATAATCAATAATTATATTAATAACTCTAAATTAAGCTTTGAAAGCATATTCATATCTACAGCGGGCACTCTAATTATTTTATTTGCTTTCCAACCTCTTCGTCGCGTGTTTGAAAAACTCACCGACAAGGTCTTTTATAGAGATCATTATGATGCAAATGATTTGCTTTGGAGTTTAAGCCGTATCATGGCATCTACTCTTTTGCTGACAGATCTTGCAAAGCAGATTCTGAAAAAACTGCTGGAGGAAATGAAGATAAATTACGGTGCAATTGTCCTTGTGAAAAATAAATCAATATTCTGGGTAGAAAGCGCGGGTGAAGTTTCAAGCCATCCGTTTGACAATGCAGGTGCCTATACTCTCGTCTATGATTCCTACCATACGACCAATCATAAAGAGCATATTTTCATTTTCGAAGAGCTTCCCGAAGGTAAAATCAAAAAACTGATGAGAAAACAGGATCTTACTGTTGTCATGCCACTCACTGTAAGACATGAGCTGATCGGCGGATTGATGTTGGGTCAAAAGTCATCAGGAGAGATATACTCTTCAGAAGATATTGACGTATTGAAAATCCTGGCTCCGGAAATAGCTGTTGCCGTGAGAAATGCTCTTTCATATGAAGAGATAAAAAAATTCAATGTTACGCTTGAAAATGAAGTGGATCGGGCGACTCAGCGATTGCGTGCGGCAAACCATAGATTAAAGGAACTTGACCACTTGAAGGATGAATTCGTATCTATAGCCTCTCATGAGCTGAGGACCCCTATGACAGCCATAAAAAGCTATCTGTGGATGGCGATCAACCAGCCGAAGCAGAACATCAAAGATCCTCTGAAAAACTATCTCAACATCTCCTACAATTCCACCGAGCGTTTGATCCGCCTTGTCAACGATATGTTGACCGTATCCCGTATAGAAAGGAACAAAATAGAGCTTAAGAAGGCCCCGATAGATATAGTTGAAGTGGCACAGCTTGTGCATGACGAGCTTAAGATCACGGCTGATGAGAAAAATATTACATTCAACTTCGAACATCCCAAAAAGAAATTGATTATTAACGGAGATAAAGATAAGCTCAGGGAAGTTATTCAAAATATTGTCGGAAATGCTCTGAAATTTACTCCTGAACAGGGTTCAATCACAATCAAAGCAGAGGAGAAAGGCAATCTCGCACATGTTTCAGTCACTGACACTGCCTCAGGAATTCCGAAAGAAGAGCTTCCGAACCTCTTTAAGAAGTTCAGCAAAATTGAGTATTCATACTCAAAGCATAGCAGTCAACCCGGAACCGGTCTTGGATTATACATCTCCAAACAGATTGTTTCTTTACACAATGGGGATATTAAAGTACAATCAGAGGTAGGTGTCGGAAGTACCTTTACCGTTTTATTACCTCTTTACAAAGGGAAAGGGGGTGATAACGAAACCTAATTATGTCAACAGACAAGAACAGGTCAAAAACTATTTTAGTTGTAGAAGATGAAGAGTATTTGCGTGATTTATATGTGCAGATTCTTAAGCAGGAGGAATACAACGTTGAAGCTGTCGTAAATGGAGAAGAAGCATATCAAAAGATGTCACAAAACGATTACGATCTTGTAATTCTCGATGTCATACTTCCCAAAATGGACGGACTCCAGGTAGTTGATAAACTCAAAAAAGAGGGACGGGCTGTGAGTAAAAATGTCGTTCTTCTATCAAACCTCGGACAAGAGCTTGTTGTTGCAAAAGCAATTGATTTAGGAGTGAGAGGATATATGGTAAAAAGCGATTATACACCGGAGGAACTGGTGAAAGAAGTTGCCGGTTACTTGTCCGATGACGGCCCAAAATCAGAACTGTAATATGAGAAAAGCATTCACACGTAATTTATATGGAAACGGACAAACAGGACAGGCTCTCATCGTCCTTGTACTCATGATTTCCATAATTCTTGCTATCGTCAGTGCAACTTCATATCGCCTGACGACAGAAACACAATCTACAAAAACTCAGGAAGACTCAGTACGTGCTCTTGCAGCAGCAGATGCCGGTATTGAAGTGGGATTACAGCGGGCGAGCAATTTACCTGCACAAACGTACACGTTTGCTGATCTCAATTTGAGTCTTGGAGGTATTGATGCCGTGAGAAGTAGAGTATTAATTACCGATACCAACAGAGATTTTGTTTCTCCCGTTATTCCCAAAGACGGACAGTTTACATTTTATGTCAAGGATTATAATGATCCTACTGCTCCGAATTATGCGAATGATATCAGTATCCATTTTCGGTCAGAATCAGGCAGCGATTGTGTCGCTCCAAGAACACAACCGGCATATGAGCTGACATATATTTACGGTCCCACTGGTAATTTGGTCAGACGTATGCTTGTTGAACCATGTATAGCAGGAGCTCAGGCCATATCAGGAAACTCTCATACCCCTTTTAATACCGGAGCTTACACGGTAGATGGTGTGACATTCCAGCACCAAATTATCATCAATCCGGCAACATCAGGAATGGCCGATATGAAAATTATTATTCTTAGACCTCTTTTCGGTTTAGCTCGGTTTGGTTTCACGGGAACCAATCTTGAGCCGCAGGGAAAACTCATCAGATCAGAAGCATATACCACATCCGGACCGTCAAAAATTGTCACAATATTTCAATCTCTTCCGCAAATTCCTGCAGAGTTCTTTGTCACAACGTTCTAGATATCAGGTGAATTTCTCGAAGTGTACCTGATTTGCAGGGATGTTTTTTGATGCAAGATACTCTTTCAGAGACTCGACAACTTTAGGACCGCCGCAAATATAGTAGTCGTAGTTACTCATAGTTTCTTCTTCCATTTCTTCCAGTCCGTGAGTAACCCGTCCGATCATACAGTGAGGGACATCCGTTTGTTCTTCCCGTGAAAGACAGACTTTCATTGTAAAGGCATCATGTTTCTCTGCAAGCTCGATCAATTCTTTCATCAGGTACAGATCTTTTTTAAATTTCATACCCCAGAATAATTTCAACTGTTTTCCGTTTACGGAGTTTGTTTCCAGGAGTGTCTTAACCATGCTGTAAATTGGTGCAATTCCTGTGCCTGTTGCCAGGAAGATACTATCTTTATCTGATTCTTTGTAAGTAAACAATCCTGCCGGTCCCTGTAACGTTGCTTTTTCACCGACGGGAAGGTCTTTTGCGAATGTGCTGCCCAATCCATCAGGAATAATCTCAATGACAAAGCCGAGGTGATCTTTTTCAACAGGAGATGATGCAATCGAATACAATCTACGAGCCGGATGCCCTTTCTCTTCTTTAGGAATATGAAAAATCATGTACTGACCCGCTTTGTATGTCCACTCAGCCTGATCAGGATAAGAAAACTTCAAAAGAAATACTTCAGGGGCAATCTCTGTTTTTTCTAGTAACGTTGCTTGGTAGGTGATAAGCATGATAGATATAGTAAGATACTGATAACCGGAATAGTACATAATACCATAGTCGAGGTGAAATATTGCTTAAAACATTAGAGACGGGCGCGCTGAGAGATTGCTGCTTCAACGAGTTCGACCGGTTTTCCGTATTTGAGTTTCGATAACTGGATGATAGCCTGTGCAATTTTTTCGTTGCGGGCTTTCTTAAGATCATCCATGTCTTTGGTCATATCGACTGAGAATGGTTCGACAGGCTCGTTGTTTACAATGGTTTTCATGTATCCGTGGAAGCGTTCGATGTTGATTAAATCACTTTCATTGAAGCGAGGCTGGAACTCCCGTGCCAGGTAAGAAGCATCTGTCACGCCGACACGGAATGACATGAGAGTACCGACGTTTCCGAATACTGCGTTTTTCACTTCCTCATCCATCTGTCCGATGAACTGGTTTGCCACAGTCAGACTGAGATGGTATTTTCGAGCTTCGGAAAGAATGACGGCAAAGTCCGGGGTTGCGAAGTTCTGGAACTCGTCTACATATAGGAAGAAATCGCGACGTTCTTCTTCCGGTGTATCAACGCGGCTCATCGCAGCTGCCAGAATTTTCGGAATGATCAGAAGTCCCAGGAATGTCGAATTTTCTTCTCCCAGTTTTCCTTTTGATAAATTGATCAAAAGAATTTTCCCGTCATCCATCACATTTCTGAAGTCAAATGATGATTTTGACTGTCCGATGATATTTCTCATCATTTTATTCGTGACGAAACGTCCAAACTTCGAAACGATGTAATCCAATACTTCAGATTTATGAAAATCCGAGGTCTGTGCGATCTGATCGGTCCAGTATCTTCGGACGATCGGGTCTTTCACTTTCGGAAGAAGCTCCTGGACAAATTTCTGATCGGTCATAATGCGGACAATCTCGATAAAGGTAGAGCCTTCCTCTGACATAATCGTCAACATAGCATTTCTTACGGCATGCTCAAATCGGGGGCCGATAATACCCGTTCTTTGCGGATCGTACAGCTTGTACATCAGGTTGATGATAGCTCCGGTGATG
>CAZPUD010000128.1:0-10856 GCA_964589115.1 uncultured candidatus Brocadiaceae bacterium
GAGAAATTCCTCAAGTAAGACAGATGTCAGGTATGAGTGTATTCATATCCTGAGGGAAATTGAAGAAAAAGGTATTTTTGCCCATGATCTTATCACTGCAAGCCGTTTGCAAGGAGATTTACCGAAACAAGACAAAAACCTTTTACGAGAACTGGTAAATGGCGTCATTCGACACCGCTTATCCCTCGATACCGTCATTTCTTTTTTTTCGAAAATCCCATTCAGTAAGATAGACCCCCGGGTACTCTCCATTCTGCGCCTTGGTTTGTATCAAATTGTATTTTTAGACAGAATACCACCTTTTGCCGCAGTAGACACTTCGGTAGAGCTTGCAAAAAAATTAGTCCGCAGACCAGCAGCAGGAAAATTTACCAATGCAATTCTCAGGTCTGCCGAAAGAAGCATTCAGAATAAATCCGTATATAAACAGGAAATTACTGACCTGCGGAGGGCATTGTACAGAAGAGAAAACACATGGTGTGTATTTCAATATCCAATCTTTCCTGACCCGGCCAAACATCCTTCCTTGTTTATAGCAACAAACTACAGCCACCCTGAATGGCTAATAAAACGCTGGATTGGCAGGTACGGGGAAGAGAAGACTATTGAAATATGCAAAACCAATAATTCTATACCAAAGACCTTTCTCCGTATTAATCATAAGAAAATATCTCCAGAAGAGTTCCTCGCACTTCTCAACAAAAAGAGTATTCATTCACAGATCATCAATGGTGCTGTTGCTATTGACGATATAGCTGTCTTTGAAGTACCCGGATATACCGAGGGACTATTCTTTGTACAGGATATCTCCGCTATGAAGGTAGCCCCATTTCTCAAGGTAAAAAAATCAAATAGGGTACTTGATATGTGTGCAGCGCCGGGGGGGAAAGCAGCCCATATCGCAGAACTTCTGGAAAATACAGGTAAGGTATATGCTTTAGATATTTCCTTAAAACGGCTGCATTCTATAAAGCAGAATTGTCTGCGTATGGGGATCTCCAATATCTCTTTGGTATGTGGTGACGCATCTGAGGGAAAAGCTCCTTTTCGCAGCACGTTCGACCGTGTACTCATAGACGCTCCTTGCTCGAATACAGGCGTCCTCTCACGCCGGATAGAGGCACGCTGGCGGTTAAAAGAAGAAGATATCCGTACATTGGCATCTTTACAGTACTCAATACTGGAAACAGGCGCTGCAATGCTACAATCAAATGGCCTCCTGGTATACAGTACCTGCAGCATAGAGCCTGAAGAAAACCGGGATATCATAAAGAAATTTCTGCACAACCAACCACAGTTTTGCCTGGACGGTGAAGAATATTATCTTCCAGGTACAAGTACAGGAGACGGAGGCTATATGGCAAGGATTTGCATGAGATGAATGGTGTGGAAGGAATAAAATAGTGCATAGTCAACTTAATTTGTAGCGGTATGGAGGTGTTTAAAGAGATGGAGCTTGTCATTGCGAGGGTCTTTTCCGAAGCAATCTCTTGAATACTTCAAAAGGGATTGCTTCGGGGAAAAACGTCCTCGCAATGACAAATACTATTATTAACAATTATGTTGACTATGTAATAGTTAGTCACAACCAAAGCTTTCGACATGGAGTGATGGAGTAATAGAGTATCGGAGTATTGGATTATTGTTGTGGAAAAAACTTCAACACTCCATCACTCCCTATCTATTCCGTAATCACTTTCAAACAGCTTCAGATACTGCCCGTAACCTTCTCTTTCAAGATCTTCCTTAGGTATAAACCGCAGTGCCGCCGAGTTAATGCAGTAACGAAGTCCTGTAGGCCTCGGACCGTCAGTAAACACATGCCCCAAATGCGAATCGCCATATTTACTTCTTACCTCGATTCGCTTCATAAAGAGGCTTCGGTCTTCCTTTTCAATAATATGATCAGGCTCAAGGGGTTTGGTAAAGCTTGGCCATCCGGTACCCGAATCATATTTATCTAGCGAACTGAACAGCGGCTCCCCTGAGACGATGTCAACATAGATACCCTTTTTTTTATTATCCCAGTATTCATTCTTGAAGGGTGGTTCCGTACCGCTCTTCTGTGTAACCTTGTATTGTAAAGGACTCAGTGCTTTTCTCAGTGTCGCATCGTCAGGTTTTCCGTATTTTTCCTTCTTCTTTAGACCGGTTCTTTCCATCTCATCACCCCATACCTTTCTCAGGAATTGATCACGGCCTGAACCCTGCCGGTAAAGTCTGTATTTCAGTGAATGATTCTTGTAATAATCCTGATGATATTCTTCCGCTTCGTAAAATTTTACAAAAGGGAGGATTTCTGTAACGACCGGTTTACTGAATTTTCCGGACCGGTCGAGTGCCTCTTTCGACTGTTCTGCCAGTCTCTTCTGTTCTTCACTATGATAGAAAATAACACTCCGGTACTGCTGTCCCCGGTCTACGAACTGCCCACCCGGATCGGTAGGGTCGATATGCCTCCAGAAATAATCGAGTAGTTCCTCATATGTGATCCTGGACGGGTCGTAATAGACTTGTATTGCCTCTACGTGTCCGGTACTACCGGAAGAGACTTCCTCATAGGCAGGGTTTTCCTTGTGCCCGCCGGAATACCCCGATAATACCTTCACAACACCGAGCAACTTCTCGAAATCAGCCTCTGTACACCAGAAACAGCCGCCCGCAAATGTAGCAACGCTTAATCCACCACCCTGTATATCTGTTCCTGCAGCCTTCTCTTCCATAGCATCACCACCTTTCTGGATGCCAACTACCATGAATATCAGCATAATAAACATCAAATATTTTCTCATACAAAAACCTCCTGTTCATTGTAAGGAGAAATAGACGTTAGAATTGTTTTCTAATCCCGAAGGGATGTCATGATTGTAGCAAAAGACCTGAGAAATATTTTAAACCCCGAAGGGGTGACATTATGAGATATTATTTTTGAGGCACTATTCCGGGTTAGCTATTGTTTTAATTTTTTATTTACAATTATGTCACCCCTTCGGGGTTATTAGATTATGGTTTATTATTTTGCTATAATCATTTCACCCTTTCAGGGTTAAGCACATGCTGGCAAAGATGTTGAGTTTCGTGCCTCAACCCAACCTACCGTGTCACATTGATAAAGTTACCGTAAGGCCTAATTTATCTCTTCATTATTATGGCTAAAAATATTATATCTGAGTTTACCTTTATATCAAAACATAAGATAAGCAGTCAGCTATCAGCGGTCAGCCTTTAGCTTCTGCCTGACCACTGGATAGCTGGCTGCTGACAGTTTATGATCACTTTTATCGGTCTGAGACTCTGCCTCGCTAGCAGTTCATTGTTCTTTTGTTTTGAGTCTCTTTCCTTCTAAGTGGATACTCCTGATAAAAAAGACAAGAGAAACAAGCCACACAATCAGGGAAAAAGAGAGCATATAAATAAAGGTCTCCCCTCCCGACGTATCCCACACCCTTTTGGCTGTCCCTGCTGTCCATTCACTAAAAGAACCAAGATAAGTTGTCCGATTCCAGAAACCGAACGCCCATACAAACGAAAAGATAAAAATACCGGTATATACCTTCCGTACTAACGCATGTCTGCCTTTTTTTATCAAGGCTGCTGAAAACCAGAAACCGATGTTTGCTGCAAAAAAGAATACTACAAGAAAGATGGGAAGAAATAAAGGATAACCGGTAATAGAATCCTTGTGCCACCACATATGGGTTGTTTCCCAGTTAAAGTAATTTACCAGAAAATAAACGGGGATCCAACTGAAGAAGAATATCTGGAACAGATTATTTTTCAACAATGCCCGGAGGTAATATTCTGGTTTTCCTGTCAATAATTGCCTTCTTGCGGCATCAGCAAATATCTGCCCTAAGGCAAAGGCTATCGGGATGTCAATCTGAACCATTGTAGTGCTCCAATTGAAGTATGGTTCAATTACAAGACGGAACCATATCTAAGGATTTGTAATTAATTTACATTACTAAGGTAAAATAACTTGTTCTTACACACTCTATAAAAGATGTGGGTAAGGATAAGACTATCAAGGGGGAACTAATTGGGTGTTAGAGGGTGTCGAATACCCGATTTAAACCTGCGAGGAGCAGATGCTTTGACTTTACCCCTTTATTCCTTTACTGCCCCTTAAACCGTTGCTTTAGTTTTTTGCCAATTTTAAACACAGATAAGACGCGAGGTAGTAATTCATTAAACATACGGGAAGAGCCATTTTTCTTTGATGCATTGATCTGCTTGTTAAGATTGCCCCTCCTTCTGGGATCGAAACGGTCTACAGGATCATCGAAATATTCCGGAGCAATTTCAACTTTGCCATCAGAAACAGGAGAGACGATGGAATCCCCGGTTTTAATTTCAGGATAAACTTTTACACTTGAGCGGCTTCCTACCTTAGCGATGATCTTAAAATTAAAAGCCTTAACCATTTCCGGTGTGGCACCGAAGGCGAAATCTACGCAGTCATGATATGACGATGCTATAAGGTGGGATAGTTTCTTTAAGCCGTCATTATTAAATGGAATATAGGTTGGTTTATTGGTAAACAGCTTCTCTGGAACAGCCTTTGGTGTATGGGTTAATTCCGCAATAGATTCGTTCAACTGATCTAGCTTGAAAGAGCGATCCCCGGATATTCGGCGAACAATATTGTCCGCATCATGAAAATCTATACTACTCCAGGTGTTCAGAATATTTTCGCTGTCGTAGTTGGCCAATATCCAGGGAAGTACAAACCAGAGGTATCTCTTGTGCTTCTGTGCAACACTAATCCCCTGCAAGCAGTAAATACCTCTACCCTCTTTATCTTTATGTTTTGACAAGCTGCATTTTACAAGAAATGTAGTCCCCGAATGGTTTAAGCAGTAGAGAGGAAAAACTGACGATTTACTGAAAATGTTTCTGTATTTATCATACAGATTAAAAATCGTATTTAATGCCTTAAGACTCTCCTGCGGGATTCCCGGAGGAACAATCATCCACCGGTAATCTTTTGATAAGGAGCGGGAATACAAGAGTTCCTGGTATATCATGTAATACGCCTTACCCTTTCCAATGCTTTATTCAGAAGTGGTTCTATGTGAGGTTCGAATTGGCTTAAAACTTCATAATCTTTATTCTTTTCTTCTAAAATAGCCCGGGCGATACTTTCTGCATCTGGCTTTCTCGTGATTAGCGCCCAGATTTTATTTACCAGTCCTGCTTTTCTCAATACCTCCGAAAGCTCTTTCTCGCGCTGCCTTATGCTCTTCTCTGCCTCCAGTTTCATTTGCTTCAGCGTTTGTCCCAAACAAAAGAACAGGACATGCTCTGCATTTAACGGATGTGGAAATCCTATGATTTTGTCCTCTGTTTTAAAAGGATGGATTACATCTCCCGTGGATATAACGGTCCTCCTTGCATTACCTTCTCCTACTGCAGAAACAGGAACAATGCCACCTTCCCAGGATGGATTTTGTCTGCATAGGGATACCATCTGGTTAAATACCTCCAGACCGCGATCTATCAAAGGTGCGTAATTGTCCTTTTTCCATTCTGGATTGATTGTATCTGCCTTGGTTAATATGATGACAAATGTTAAATTTCTGTTTGGATAAATCCTGCTGTAGGTAGTGAATATCTCATGGATCCTGCGTGCCCCTGACCGATGCCTCGCCTCTTTAATGCTTGGATAATATGTTATTGCAAAGGCATCGGCAACGAGGATAACGGCATTACTCAGTTCAATATGAGAAGCCAGATCTATAATCTCCGATTTCATTGCATCTGAAACGTCGTTTGTATCAGACGCATCGGTTATTTCTGTTAAAATACCTCCCCTGTAGTCGATCCAATCGAAATAAGTTACCGGTCTTGAATTATGATAAACCGTAAAAGGCCATACGGTTGTCTGCTGTGTACCGTCAGGCCATTGAAACTTATCAGTCAGTGAAAACCTGCTAAAATCACCAACACTGAGTATCGCTTTATCAAACTGCTGTATTGAACGGGGGGCAATATAAAAGCCCGCCTCATTTTGACCCGCATCACCCAATGTCTCATAAAGCGAAGACATGTACGTTGTTTTCCCCGATCCTGATATACCTACCATAGTTACTTTCATGTTTTACTACCTTTCTAAAAAAGTCTTTGGATAGACTTTGTCATGCAAATAAGTTGTAATATCTAAATTGTTTTTTCAGCTTTTATGGTTGGTTCAACCTTGCAGGTTGAACCATGCGTTTAGCATGGGCCTGTACGTTTTGATTAGTAACAGGCATATTAAATAGCAAACGTACAGGTTCAATCGTAGACGATTAAACCAACCTTTGGAGTCTTTATAAATGCTATATTTTATTCTTCTTTCGCATCATTTCAACAACTATACCACAAACTCCTCCCAGGAGCGGTGCTGCTACTGCGATTTTTGAAAAACCTGCAAAGATCCAAATAAGCACTAAAAGGGCGAATCCCAATATTGCACCGAGAGAAAATGACTGTACATATTGTATAGGTACCACCTGGATTGAGGGAGCTGTTTTTTGTTCAAAATGTCCGGTTTCAGGTTGAGCAAGAATTTTTTTACTCAATTCCTTCTGTCTCTCAATATTATCTGACATAAGTTTATCCTCAATAAATTTGTAAATTTGAAAATACCTTTGCCGGTTTAATTATATTCAATTAAATCGAACATTTGGTATATTAACATTTCATAGTCCTATTTCAAGCCCTATTATCTATCATATCTTTATAGGTGCTTAGTGCCTCAACATCGATAAAATTTGTCAATATGTCGAAGCATTTAAATTCTAAATCCGAATATCGAAATTCGAAACAAATCCTAAATTCTAATGTTTAAATGACCAAAACACTTTGGATTTTGGAATTTGGATTGCAGAATGTCAATTGTAAAAATCCAAATTCCAAAATCTAAAATCCACTGAGGTCGTTTCGGGTTTCGTGCTTCTGATTTCGGCTTTTCCGGCTCGTTCGGCTTATGCCGTTAAAGTGTCCTCTTAAATGTTATGATTGATATTGTCATCATAATACTTGTGAAAACTAATAGAAAGATAATATCTCCTGCTATGCTTTCCAGACCGGCATTTTTGAAAAGAATGTCTTTTAATGCTTTGACGGCGTATGCCTCGGGATTTATTGCTGAAAATGCCCTGAGCCATCGTGGAAAACTCTCAATTGGATATACCGCACCGCTTGGAAAAAAAAGTATAACATTGAGAAAACCACTTAATATCCCGACAACTCTTGGATGACTCATTCTGCCGAGAATGACAAACATTAAACTGAGCAGGCCAAGGGTGGTCAGAATAATGATAATCATGATATAAGCAAATTGTTTTATTTCTTTCAGGAATGGTATACCAGTAATAATAATACTCATCACGAGTACAAAAGCAGCAATAGCCGTTGTGATTAGCAGACCGCTTACAATAAGACCGGTAACTATATCAGCCTTGGAGAGTGGCGTGAGCAGATAGCTCTCATCGACACCTAGATATCTGTCCATAACGATATTATAGGCTCCTGTGGTCAAAGTACCCAGGAAAATAGCCATAATTACAACACCCGGGACAAGGGATTGATAGTAATCCACTTTCCTATAAAGGTCTATATCCCGTAAAAAAATCTCATCAGTACTCTCCCGTACCGGTACATACTCATTATTCAATTGGGCCAGGGCTCCCAGTACAACAGCCCTAATGGCATTAGCAGATATGTTGTCAGTATTATCAAGAAAAAGACCTAATTCGGGTCTTCTCTTTAGAATAATTCTCTCACTGAAATCCGGAGGTATAATAATAGCTGCTTTATATTCCCCTTCCCCAATCCTGTTTATGGCATCACTTTGATCTTTGATCTTGATCACGGTAAGGGTTTTTGGTCCTGCTTCAACAGCCCGCAGGTTATCGATAAGGTCATTTGAATAAGGGCCTGGGTCCTTATTTATTACAGCTACAGGAAGATTCTGTAATTTGCCCTGGAAGGAGTTCCCAAGAAATATGAGATATATGATAGGCATGAAAATACTCATGGAAAGTACCATCGGATTTCGCCTGAATTTCTTTAAATCCCTGTCAACAACGGCCAGCAGCCTCATCATGTCAATCATGCATTTTTATCTCCCCCATTTTTGAGGTGCCCCGGCGCCGATAAGGAGGCTTACCTTTTTCGTCTCTTCTTCCCTTATAGATCTGCCAGTATAGTGGATAAATACATCTTCAAGGGACTGTTCGTGGATTGATGAAGATAAAACTTTACTGCCTGATGATTTTACTTCATCTATGAGTATTGGTAAATCCTGTGTACCGCTGTCAACATAAACCCGTATCGTATTATTTTCCATAGTAATCCTGTGTACGAATGTCAAATGTTTAATCCTGTCGATGACTTTTTCAGTGAGATTTCTAACTGTAAGAGAAACGATATCATTCCCGGGTATCTGTGACTTAAGTTCACCAGGGCTTCCAATTGCAATGATCTTTCCCGAATCGATAATTCCGACTCTGCTGCAGAAGGCATCTGCTTCTTCCATATAATGAGTAGTGAGAAAAATTGTTATCGAGCCCTCTTTTCTAAACTTTTCAAGAAAGTCCCAAACCACGTGTCTTGACTGCGGATCAAGCCCTATAGTTGGTTCGTCTAAAAAAAGTATTTTGGGTCTATGGAGAAGGACCCTTGCAATTTCAAGTCTCCTTCTCATACCACCTGAGTATGAGGCAACAAGGTCATTAGCCCTTGCTGCCAGGCCAACCATTTCAAGAAGGTATCTGATCTTTTCCTTCCTTTCCTTTGATGGTACATTATAGAACCGTCCATAGATATCCATATTCTCATAACATGTAAGATCAAGATCGCTTGTCATTGCCTGTGGAACCACACCGATGCTGTGCCTTACAAGATCAGGATCTTTCACAATATCGTGCCCCGCCACCTTAGCACTCCCGCTCGTTGGCTTTACGAGTGTCGTAAGCATTCTGACAAGGGTCGTCTTTCCGGCGCCATTAGGGCCAAGAAATCCGAAGATTTCACCTTCCCTTACGTCGAAACTTACCTTATCCACGGCAGTGATTGAATCGTATTTTTTTGTTATCTCAGAAACCTCAATGGCTTTTGCTTTTTGAAGCATTTTGTATCCTTTTTAATGTAACGGTTCGCTGCCGCAGAAGCGGAAAACACAGAGAAAACAGACAGAAATAGATCTCGTTCTATTTATTGCCCTTTGATAATCATTTTTGGTATTTCTACTTCAACAGTCATCCCCGGCTTTAAAAGTCCAGTTGGGTCATCTACATCGATTTTAACCCTAAATGTCTTGATATCTTGTCTCCCCCGCAGTACATCCCGCTGTGTCGCAAATTCTGCATACCTTCCTATCTTTGAAATATTACCCTGGAAAACCTTGTCAGGGATACCCTCCACAGTGATAAATGCCTTGCTGTTAAGTGTGATGTATCCAATCAAGGTCTCCTCTATATCTACTCTAATATATAGATCGTCCATATCTACAATTGTCAGAATGGTAGTACCTGAAGTTACCATCTCACCTTTTTCAAACGCCTTGAATACAACCGTTCCGGATATAGGGCTTGTTACCCTTGTCTCGGCGAACTTTGCACGGTTGAACAACAGTTTTGCCTTCGATTCTTCGAGGCTTGCCAGAGCAGAGTTTAACTGGCTTTTAGCCGTGCGCAGCTCCGCAATGGCAACATCCTTTTTTGCGTATGCCGATGCCAGCCCCGCCCTTGATGATGCATAACTTGCATTTGCAGCTTCATAATTCGTAACGGCTGTATCAAATTCTTCCTCTGAAACAGTTTTCTCTGCATACAATGCCTTTGCCCTGTTCAACTGCTTTTTTGCATCTTCCATCTGAACCCGGCTTTTTTCTAAATCCGCTACGGCACTTTTAATATCCGCCCCGGCGCTTGCAATATTTGCCTTTGCACTCTCAATCGCTGCCTCTACTTCACCAACTTCTGCATGTGCTTTTTCAACACCCGCCATGGCCTCCTTTACAGAAGCCTTAAGATCATTAGCCTTAAGTCTAACAGTTATATCACCTTCCTTAATCTTATCGCCTTCCTCACAACATATGTAGGAAATCTTGCCTGATGCCTCTGTAGAAATATTGACCTCTACTGCTTCAACAATACCAGTCGTTCTGATCGGCTCTAATCCCCTATCTCTTCTAAGGTAAAAAGTTCCAAAGATAATACTTAATATCAGAAATATAATTACAACATAAACCCAGCGCCTCTTCATTAATCGACCTTTATTTTAAACCGACGAATGACAAATAGATTTTTCCCTGGTTCAAATATAAGTCTTTCATAAGTTATTTTCAAAAAAAATCCTTTTTATTAATAGGGAAAGATGCCAAGGTACAATGGAAGATAACAAATGACCGTGCTGAGACAAGGCCTAGTGGTGAAAAAATTGCAGAAATAGTATTACGTCGCAGTCAAGGCATGACCGATGATCCGGTATTAATTAAGAACCTCAAGTTCGGGGGGCTTCAAGGAATGCTGGATTCATCCTGATGCCCACAGAAGTTCAGGCCTATCGGGCAGGCGATAAACCATTTGAATTCAATGATACAAGTGGCTTTGTGGTTACCATCGATATGGCATCGAAGGATGTTAAGTAAGCATGCTCACAAAAGTGTGTGTAACAAAACCGCCGAAGGCCTAATTTAATGTTAAGGAATTTCAAAGTTTCATAGTTGGTTCAATCGTCCATGATTGAACCGAAACGTTTCGCATGTTTCGTATGCTTAGAGTAACCAAAACGCACAGGCCTATGCTAAACGCATGGTTCAATCTACAAGATTGAACCAACCGTAGTCGCTGCCAAAGGCAGCCTAA
>CAZPUD010000129.1:0-7431 GCA_964589115.1 uncultured candidatus Brocadiaceae bacterium
TTTGAAGATCAGGACAAAACATATGTGTTTACGGTGGATTCCAATAACACAGTAAAAATGAGAAGTATTGTTCCAAAGCTTCGTGTTCCTCATTTCTATGTAATTGAATCCGGATTATCTTCCAATGATAGAATTATTTATGAGGGCATTCAACTCGTGAAAGAAGGGGATAAGATAATTCCTGAAGTTATTTCCATGAAAAAAATACTGGAAGAGAAATCAAAAGGAAAGACCATATTTATGGCTGAAAATTAATCCAGAAAAAATAATGACCGCAAAATTTATACATAGACCCATTTTATCAATAGTAATGTCTTTAATCATTACCCTATTAGGGGCACTGTCTTTAACCAAATTGCCAATGGAGCAATTTCCCGGTATAGCCCCACCGGTGGTAAATGTTACCATTGAGTTTACCGGTGCCAATGCAGAAACCGTCACAAAGGCCGTCATTGTGCCTTTGGAGCGTGCTATCAATGGCGTTCCGGGAATGAAATATATGTCGTCTATTGCGGGAAACGATGGTATGGGTATAGTACAAATTATTTTTGAAGTAGGTACCGGCCCCGATATTGCTGCGGTAAATGTTCAAAACAGAGTGGGTACCGTAGTAGACGAACTTCCTTCGGAAGTAATAAAAAACGGAGTAAAAATTGCCAAAGAAGAGAGAGCTATGCTGATGTATTTAGATATCTTCAGCACAGACACCACGTTGGAAGAGAAATTCCTGTACAATTTTGCGGATATTAATATACTGCCGGAATTAAAAAGAATTGATGGGGTTAGTTATGCAGATATATTGGGTGCCAGGGAATACGCTATGCGTATTTGGTTAAAACCCGATAAAATGCTTACCTATAATATTTCTACAGATGATGTACTGGATGCATTACGGGAACAAAATGTAGAAGCTGCGCCGGGTACCGTAGGAGAAAGTTCTGATAAGTCAGCACAGGCATTGCAGTACGTGATAAAATATACGGGAAGGTATAATACCGAAGAGCAGTATAAGAATATTCCTGTAAAATCGAACGCTGACGGAGGAATACTTCGCATAAAAGATATTGCTGAAGTGGAATTTGGTACAATTTATTTTGATGTAGAATCAAAACTGAACGGTAGACCCGCTGCTTCAATTATGCTTAAGCAGTTGCCAGGCTCTAATGCCAGTGAAGTAATCAGTAAGGTGAAAGAGCGAATGGCTGATATTAAAGAATCTACATTCATTGAAGGTATGGATTATAAAATTAGTTATGATGTATCACGTTTTTTAGATGCTGCTGTTCATAAGGTTTTAAAAACTCTGATTGAGGCGTTTCTACTGGTATCATTAGTAGTATTTATTTTTTTACAAGATTGGCGTTCAACACTCATTCCCGCCATTGCCGTACCCGTTTCATTGATTGGCACTCTCTTTTTCATGCAGTTATTAGGTTTCTCTTTAAACCTGATTACACTTTTTGCATTAGTTCTTGCCATAGGTATTGTAGTGGATAATGCCATAGTAGTGGTAGAAGCGGTACACGCAAAAATGCAACACTCAAATATCGGAGCAAAGAAAGCTACCGAAAAGGTGATGAGAGAAATAAATGGTGCTATCATTGCAATCACCCTGGTAATGTCGGCAGTTTTTATACCCACCTCTTTTATGACAGGTCCTGTCGGTGTCTTTTATAAACAGTTCTCTATCACAATAGCCATATCTATCGTCCTTTCAGGTATTGTTGCGTTAACGCTTACTCCGGCACTGTGTGCTTTGTTTTTAAAAAATACACACAGCATGCATAAAAAGAAAAATTTTTTAGATCGTTTTTTCCATGGTTTTAATAATTGGTACGAAAATCTTTCAACAAAGTATCAAAAGTTACTAGGTCTTATTATAAACCGCAAAGTCATTATATTCTCGATATTATTGTTATTTTGTATGGGAACAGGTATTTTCGGGAAGCTCCTGCCCTCAGGATTTATTCCCAATGAAGACCAGGGAACGTTTTATGCCAGTATTACTACCCCTCCCGGCTCAACGTTAGAAAGAACCAAAGAAGTAGTAAATGAAGTGCAAAAAGTATGTAAGAAGATTGAAACCATAGAGTCGGTTTCCTCCTTAGCAGGAACAAATATATTATCTGACGGAACAGGTGCTACCTACGGTACTTGCCTAATTAACTTAAAAGATTGGCACGACCGTAAGGAGTCTGTCAATGATATCATTGAACTTGTTGCCGAAAAAACCAGACACATTAAGGATGCAGAGATTGAGTTCTTCCCTCCGCCGGCCGTGCCTGGATATGGGAATGCAAGTGGTTTTGAGTTAAGGTTGTTGAATAAAACCGGCAGCGGGGATTTTAAAAAAATGGAGACGGTCGTCAACCGGTTTATCAAGGATTTAAAAGACCGGCCTGAAATAGCAAGAGCCTTCACCATTTTTGATGCAAGCTACCCGCAATACATGGTCCATATTGATAATGACAAAGCTGCTCAAAAAGGGGTGACGGTTAATAATGCGATGAGTACACTGCAGACCTTATTAGGAAGTGAGTATGCCACAAATTTTATTCGCTTTGGCCAAATGTACAAAGTAATGGTACAAGCATTACCTGAATACCGGGCTAAGCCTGAAGATATACTTAAGTTGTATGTAAAAAATAACGAAGACGAAATGGTGCCTTTATCTGCCTTTATGACTATGGAACGCATATATGGCATGGATCAGATTACCCGTTACAATATGTACCCATCTGCAGAGCTGAATGGAGAAGCTGCTAAAGGGTACAGCAGCGGGAGCGCTATCGCAGCCATTCAGGAAGTAGCCGAAGAAAAACTACCGAAAGGTTACGATATAGATTGGGCAGGTATGACCCGTGATGAAATATTGGCAGGCAATGAAGCAATATATATTTTTATTATTTGTTTGGTATTTGTGTATTTGTTATTGTCTGCACAGTATGAAAGCTTTCTACTGCCCATGCCCGTTATTCTTTCTTTACCAACCGGGATATTCGGAGCGTTTTTACTCCTGATGCTCATGGGTTTAGAAAACAATATTTATGCCCAGGTAGCCATGATTATGCTTATCGGCTTATTAGGTAAAAACGCCATCCTGATTGTTGAATTTGCCTCGTTAAAACACAGAGAAGGGCGAACACCTATGCAAGCTGCCATTGAAGGCGCCGCAGTGAGGCTGCGCCCAATCCTCATGACCTCATTTGCATTTATTGCCGGGTTAATTCCATTAATGCTTGCATCCGGCGCAGGTGCAGTTGGTAACAGAACCATTGGTACGGCGGCAGCAGGAGGTATGCTGTTCGGAACGATTTTTGGGGTAATTGTTATTCCGGGGCTGTATGTACTCTTTGCAACCCTTGCAGAAAGGTTTGTGAAGAAAGGGATCAAAGAAGAAATAGCATTGACTGAAGTAATTTAATTGCATAGGAATTTTCATTTTATTTGAGCAGATAAGTAGTAGGGTGGATTAAGGCGTTGGTTTTTACGTCGAATCCACCAATACTATTTCCAGAAAAGGCAGATTCGCTATCGCTTAATCTACCCTACTCGTATCTTGAAACAATGAGGAAACGTAAAAATACCTTAGCTTTTGGATTTATGGTTGTATGCATGCTTATGACAGGTTGTCAGACAACAAAGAATATTGAAAACAATACCATAAAGCCAATACCGGAATCATTTGCAAACAGGAAAGATTCAGCAAATTCAGCAACGATTAACTGGAGACAGTTCTTCTCTGATACTACATTAATTGGTTTGATTGATACAGCTTTAGAAAATAATTTAGATATATTGATGACCTTGCAAAAAATCGAAGTTGCACGCGCAGACTTAAGACTGCGTAGAGGGGCTTTGTTCCCGGAAATTTCCGGTGTTGGTTCTATCTCACAGAGAAGATTCGGACGTTTCACTATGGAAGGTGCCGGAAACCGGGTAACTGAGATTACTCCCGGGCAAATTGTACCTACTCACCTACCCGATTATTATATCGGTTTGCAAACAACCTGGGAAGCGGATATTTGGGGCAAACTCCGTAACAAGAAGAAAGCTGCATTCGCTCGCTACCTTAGCAGCATTGAAGGGAAAAATATAGTACTTACCAATTTGATCTCAGAAATGGCAATTACCTATTACGAATTATTAAGTTTAGACGCTAAATTAGAAATTATCAGAGAAACTATTAGATTACAGGAAGAGGCGCTTGATATTGTCACCATTCAAAAAGAAGCTGCTGCGGCCACTGAGTTAGCTGTGCAGCAGTTTGAAGCACAACTGTTAAATTTCAGGGCATTGGAAGTCGAAATCCTTCAAAGAATTACCGAGGATGAGAGCAAAATAAATTTTTTATTGGGAAGATTTCCGCAGTCTATTGTTCGTGAAAAATCAATTCTCTCTAAAGAAATTTTTCCTCAGGTAAAAGTAGGTATTCCATCAGATTTATTAAAAAACAGACCTGACATAAAACAAGCTGAGTTGAAATTGATAGCTACTAAAGCAGATGTAAGGTCTGCAAGAAAGGCATTTTATCCTTCCTTAAATATTACAGGAGCAATGGGTTTTCAAGCTTTTAATCCCTCATTTTTATTCAGATCACCAGAATCTCTTGCGTACACCGCACTTGGTAGTTTAACCATGCCGATAATTAACCGAAGTGCAATTCAGGCGCAATTTAAGACTGCACAGGCTAGGCAAGTAGAAGCATTATACAACTATCAAAAAGCAATTATTAATGGTTATATAGAAGTGTATAATGAGATGAATAATATTAAGAATTTGGAACAGGCGCACAACATTGAAACTAAAAAAGTGACGGCTTTGACCCGGTCAATAGAAATATCATTAGAATTATTCAAGACCGGCAGGGCAAACTATCTGGAGGTATTAATAATACAACAAACTGCCCTGCAATCGAAATTAGAATTAGTAAACATCAAACGACAACAATTTAATGCTAGTGTAAATATTTATAAGGCGCTTGGTGGTGGTTGGAGACAAACAAAAGAGTGGTAACTTTATAATGGAACACTTAATCAGGTTGATATTCTTTCAGGGGATTTATCGTAAGGTAGTTTAAATTTCGCACAGTACAATAAGGTATATAGCCTTTTTTCCTTGATCTTCTATATGCACTTTTTACCTTCTTCAAGGTCTTCCCGTTAAAACAAGGCTTGTCCTCTGAACATGAAAAAGGGTAATCAATGGTCAATACAGGCTTTCCTGCATCTCTAAATACATCTAAATATCCTTCTAGTATTTTCGTAATGTTCTTTGGGGTTTTTCGCCCGTCGTTTGTATAACCATAATATATGTCCTCCTGCCCCATTCCTGTTATTACGTTTAGATAATCTGCATATTTTCCGAGCGCAGCACCGTTCTGCGGGAATATGCCAAAATCCGGATTTTTGTCTTTGGCATATTCTGAAATTGCTATGACAAAGTCAACCATTTCTTGTTCAGATGTTGTCCTGTCATAACCGCTTTCTCCGTCGGGACCCCAGTATTCATAAGCATCAATGATATCGAGGTATGCCCCGTCAAAACCGGTATCAATGATTTTATCAAGATATTGAAAAATAATAGACTGCCATTCAGATTCCCAATATCTTACTTTATAATTTCCCGGCCATTCGGGATTCGATGGCCCTAGCCACGGAGGTGCTCCCTTGTCCGGGAGTCCATCCTCGTCTGCGTCCCAGGTAATATCCCAATACCATCGGTAATTTTCTGCCTCACCGATACTCATATATGCTAATACGAGTTTTGAACCGTGTGTACTATTCTTTAATGCATAAATCTCGCGGGAGTTGTATCTGCCTGATTCGCTTCCATCAGAGGAATAATCCATGATAACCAAATCAAATTCTGTTTCTTGTATGGATGTTATATCTATATCCTGTAATTGATATACAAAGTCATTAACTGTATTCCAATTTTTATCAGGGTCTGCATAAACAGGAAAATTTAACTGTGATAATATGGTGAATGAGACTACTACGTTGCATATAAATTTAAACATAAAACTTGGCATGAATTTACCTTTCTATGTTAATATGGGTAATAGGTAGGGTGGATTAAGCGATAGCGAATCTACTTTTCCAGTAAATACATTGGTGGATTCGCTATCATTTAATCCACCTTACTCCATATCCAACCCATTAACAGATAAGGGTTCCTGTATACCTATAGAAAAATGTCTATTAATTAATCTCCAGCGTGTGGAGAAGTTATCATCGTTTGGAGGTAAACGCCAGGTGCAATGAATAAGGAAAAACCATTCCTGGAAAGTACCTAAATATCAAAATTGTCAGTTATCTTATCTAGAAAGATTCTTATTGCAACAAAATAATACCAAATTTATTAAAAAATGTGATTGATATCAAATTTCTGAAAATATCTTGAACACCCTGATATTACTGCTAGAATTCAAACATGAGGTATTTAAGAAGATTTAAAAGTAATCCTGGAACTTTGTCTAATGAACAGATGCTTAGTGATTTATCTCTCTATGGAGCGGAATTTACTTTAGACAGTTACAGTGACTCGGCATGCTTGCTGGTACACGGTCTTGGCTGCGGACCTATCCAGATGAGAGAGCTTGCGGAAAATTTATGTAGATGGGGTCTTACAGCAAGGGGTATACTCTTACCAGGACATTGTGAGGATACCGGTGTTGTTACGTTACGCTCGCCTTATGATTGGGAACAGAAAGTTGAATTTGAATATCTGCAGTTAAAAAATACCTACAAACATGTTACCGTAATTGGATTTTCTCTGGGTGCACTGCTGACATTGCAATTGGCAACAAAGTATTCCATAGGAAAGATTGTACTTATGGGTACACCAATATTTATGGTTCGTGAATATCTGCCTATAGACGGTCTCATTGCTTTTTGCAGAATTTTTATGAAAAAGATAAAGACAAAGAGAAGAAGGTGTTATATGGAATCGGAGGGATATACAGGCAGCTTATTTCAACCAATAAATAACTACTATTCACTACAGATACTTCATGAAATCTCAGAGTTCTCCAAAAAGATAAGATTGGGATTAAAGGATATAAAATCATCAGCGCTCATTATCCATTCCAAAAAGGATTTTATTGCTGCACCTGCCGGTGCAAGATATCTTATGGAGCATCTTGGCTCCAAGGATAAGCGGTTAAGGTACCTTCATAAGAGTCATCATCTTATAATGTACAGCATTGAAAAAAATATTGTTTTCAATACGATAAAAGAATTTTTGAAGTAAGCCGGGCAGAGATGCCCCACCGGGGATGAAGATATGTTACATTGGATATGCAAGAGACGTCCCACCGGGGACGTCTCTACTAAATTGTTACGATATTTTCAGGTATATCGAAGAAATCGACAATGCCGGTTTCCAGAGAATATTCTGCACCAACGACAGCCAGTCCATTTTGCTGAA
>CAZPUD010000129.1:7531-10814 GCA_964589115.1 uncultured candidatus Brocadiaceae bacterium
ACACTTCCAACCTGGGACGGTGCAACGATATTTCCTGCAACACGGATAACGAAAAGATCTCCGATACCCTGGTCAAATACAACTTCTACTGGCACCCGGGAATCTGAGCAGCCGAGTATAATTGCAAATGGCTGCTGCCCCATCGCCAATTCTGTACGTTTTGTATAGGTTAGGAGTGCATCAAGACTCCGGACGTTCGATACGAATCTTTGGTTGCCGTCACGAAGACGTTAGAGCGCTTGCCGCGCTGAAATTATCTCGTGTTTTAGTGACTTTTGTATGTCCAATTTTATATTTTCTCAATCTTTGCGCTGCATACCTTGTATTCGGCAGTTTGGGTTATGTTATCGTAAGCGTCCTTGGTCAGTTTGTTCACGGCGGCCTCTACGAAATGCATTGGTATCCATATAACGCCTTTTTTTACCTTATCGGAGACTTCTGCACGGGCGGTTATTTCACCACGGCGTGTAGCGACTTTAACAATTTCACCATCAAAGATACCCAGTTCTTCGGCATCTGTTTTATTTACCTCAACAAAGCAATCATTTGTTTTATGGATAATACCGGCCGATCTGCGCGTCATAGTGCCTGCATTATAATGGTACAGGGTTCGCCCGCTCGATAGTAATAAAGGATATTCTTTATCAGGGTTTTCCGCAGGTGCCCGGTAAGGTAAAACAAAAAATTTACCAAGTCCGCGCGGGAATTTACCCTCGTGTAAAAATTTTGTACCAGGATGTTTTACATCTGGACATGGCCATTGAATACCATTATTTTCAATCCTTGCGTAATTAATTCCTGCAAATAAAGGCGTAAGACTGGCAGCTTCATCCCATATCTCCCCGGGGGATGGGTAGTCCATCTTATAACCCATCCGGCTTGATAACTCACAGATTATTTGCCAGTCAGGCTTCGAGTTTCCTATTGGACTAATGGCTTTACGCACACGCTGCACCCGTCGTTCTGTATTCGTAAAAGTACCATCCTTTTCTGCAAAACTTGCAGCCGGTAAAATAACGTCTGCAAATTTTGCCGTCTCAGACATAAAGATGTCCTGTACAACAAGGAATTCAAGGTTTTGTAATCCCTTGATGGTATAACTCTGGTTTGGTTCGCTGACAACCGGGTCTTCTCCGATTACGTAAAGTGCCTTAAATTCTCTATTATTCATACGCTCAAACATGGTAGGTGCCATGGCGCCAGGAGTTCTCGATAAGGCGACACCCCACGCTTTTTCAAATTTTTCCATGACTGCATTATCGGTGATGTCCTGATATCCGGGCATTTTATTAGGAATGCACATATCCGTAGCACCCTGTACATTATTTTGACCGCGAATAGGATTGACACCTGTGCTTGGTTTCCCGACATGCCCTGTTAATAGGGCAAGATTTGCAATCGTTCGCACATTATCTGTACCGCAGGTATGCTCTGTAATGCCCAGGGTATAATAAATAGCGGATTTCTCAGATTTAGCATATAATCGTGCGGCCTGGCGGATATCTTCTGCGGGGATACCGGTAAATTCCGATGCCTTTTCAGGGGTAATATCCTTCAAAAATTCTTTTAATTCTTCAAAACCTTCGGTTCTTGTCTTTATGAATTCTTTATTTTCAAGGCCTTCAGAAACGATTACATGGGCCATTGCGTTTAACAGCCAGTTATCAGAACCTGGTTTTACAGGGAGATATAATTTTGCATGTTGTGCAAACCAGATTTGGCGTGGGTCCGCAACAATGAAGGTACACCCTTTCCTTAACGCCTTTTTCATTTCAAGTCCAACAATAGGATGTGCCTCTGTTGGATTACCACCGATGAGGAAAATGAGTTTGCAGTCCTTTATTTCACTAATGGAGTTGGTCATTGCACCACTGCCGAATGACATCGCCAGACCGGCGACGCTGGGAGCGTGTCAAGTCCGGGCACACTGGTCTACGTTATTCGTGCCAATCGTAGCCCTTGCAAATTTCATTGCCAAATAATTTTCCTCATTAGTACAACGCGAGGAACTCATTACCCCGATATTATCGGGTCCGTATTTTGCTTTAATATCAGTAAGTTTGCTTGCAACAAGGTTAAGTGCTTCATCCCAGGTTGCTTCTTCAAACCTTCCGTTCTTCTTTATAAGAGGCTGTTTTAACCGGTCAGGGTGATTAATGAAGTCATATCCAAAACGTCCCTTTACACAGAGATTGCCGTCATTGGGAATGGAACCGGCTTTCGAAGTTACTTTAACTACTTCATTGCCCTTGGTATGCAGATACATTGTACAACCGACACCACAGTATGAGCATGTTGTTTTAACTTGTTTAAACTGCCACTCGCGTCCTTTTCCAACGGCTTGTTTTTCTACAAGTGCACCTACCGGGCACGTAGACACACACTGACCGCACAGTACACATGTTGTTTCACGGCGTGGTTTCCCGAAGGGTGTACCTGTTTCAGTTTTAAATCCCCGGTTTTTGAAATCAATGGCATAATCCTGCTGTACTTCACTGCAGATGCGTACACAGCGGCCGCATAGGATACATTTGCTTGTATCCTGATGAATAACAGGGTTACTATCTTCCACAATACCGCCGTCAGGTTTTTCAAAGAACTGGCTTTCCCGTACACCGTATTGGTAAGCAATATCTTGCAACCTGCAGGAACCGCACTTCTCACAGGTCAGACAATCTTTAGGGTGATCTGAAAGGATTAATTCTAAAATCATTTTTCGTGTCTTTGACACCTTTTCTGTATCGGTACGAATTACCATCCCGTCTGTTGCTTCAGTATTGCAGGAGGTAATGAGTGCATTCGATTTACCTCTTTCTATTTCTACCATGCATACACGGCATGCCCCAAAAGGTTCTAATCGTGGGTCGTGACAAAGAGTTGGGATTTGAATGCCGGCAGAATTAGCTGCTTGTAATACTGTTTTGCCTTTATTAACCTCTACGGTCTTTCCGTCAATATTTAACTTTATTTTTGGAACCATTACCATGCAAATATTTCTCCTTATATTTTTAACTTACGACAATTCCTGCATAACCCACCACCTGATCATAATCACCCGTTATATCACCGCTGGTCTCATAACGCACTAATTCCGCCTTTGTAGCCCCTCGGTCCTTAGAACATGCCAGCATAGCAATGGTAGGACAAATACCACACATCGTAATGTGCCAGTCATGTACTTTCCGATATAAATTGTCCTCGTTAAGGGCAAGGATTTCTTCAATAGCGATTTTATCTCTTCTATGAGCGGATGCCTGTGATTCGTAATGAGACATATCAGATG
>CAZPUD010000130.1:0-10773 GCA_964589115.1 uncultured candidatus Brocadiaceae bacterium
AACTCCACAAAAGGTATTCCGGCATTTGAGAAAACACTTTTCAATAATATAGATAAACAATTCAAATATAGAATTGCTGTTGCCTCGGATGAGGCATTTAATTTTTATTATCAGGATAATCTTGATCTTTTGGAGGCATACGGTGTAGAACTTACGTATTTTAGCCCTATCTATGATAAATTTCTCCCTGCAGATGTAAAAGGGTTATATATTGGCGGGGGATTTCCAGAACTTTATGCAGGCATGCTTGCATCAAACAGCACCATGAAGGAATCAATACAGAATGCCTATAAAAGAGGTGTTGTTATATATGGTGAGTGCGGGGGGATGATGTATCTTCTGGAACATTTGACAGACCATAAAAAAATAACACATGAAATGTGCGGAATATTTAAAGCAACAACAAGGATGGAAGAAAAAAGGCAGGGACTAGGTTATATTCACGTTGAGGCAATACATGATAACATCCTATGCAGGAAAGGTACACAATTCAGTGCCCATGAATTTCACTGGTCATCACTCCATGTGCCGGGAGGTACACCATATGCTTATAAGGTTTCCAAGTGTGATAACAAAGAAACACACCCGGACGGTATCTTTCAAGGCCGCATGTTGTGTTCATACGCACACGTCCATTTTGCAGCCGACCCATGCCTGTTAAAACATTTCTTACAAACAATAGAAAATGCATAGTAAAGGAATGCGCTGAAGTGAAAAGGTCAAAATAGATGAAATAAAGGCTGTTATTCCCTTTTCTTTCTCATTATCAATTCCTTTTCCAATTTCAAAAGGGTAAGATAATGAACAACGATGTTTTCCGGTAAATCATTCAAAAGTTGTATAAATTCCTTTTTATGTGACCTTTTCTTCTGGTAGCTGCTTTCCTTTTCTGAGACGGTAGAAAGCTCATCGTCTTTCTCTTCCCTGAAAAATTCTATTATTGGTATTGACATGGCATCGGCAATAAGCTCTAGTGACTTTTGTGTATAGTTTCTCTTGCCGCTTTCTAACTGGTTTATGTAGCCCTGCGATAGATTACTCATCAGGGCAAGTCTTTCCTGGGTAATCCCCACCTTAATCCGGAATTTCCGTATATTACTTCCAACAATATTCCTTTTCTCCATGAAACATATGGTATAGCACTCTGTTATATAAAACAATTTCGTGGAGAAATATTTTCTTTTAAGTATTATTACATAATGCTATAATGATGTGGCAAAGTTGTAAAATTAACTGTAATATCTTTGGAAAAAGATCTATTAAATATTTTATATGTGATTTATCCTTACATATGAGTCCTTTTAAAAAGCACTGTTATCCCATCTTCAAGCACATTGTTAGCTATTCATACGGTCTGCATGTCGAGCCTGACAACAAAATTGTCTGTGAATGTGTAACTGATTCATTTACCCGCATCACCGGATACACCATTAGTGAGTTGAATGCATGTGGAGGCTGGCTTAGTCTCATTTACATTGATGATATGCCGTCATTTATGAAGCACCTTGACTGCTTGATTTCCGGTCAATCAGATGTAACTGAATTTCGCATTATCACAAAAAGCAAAGAGATACGGTGGTTGTGTGATTATGCCCAGCCGGTATGGGGAGATAGAGAGAATCGAGTAATCCGGATATATGGTACGGCCCAGGATATAACAAAATACAAAAAATTATTGAGTAATGGAGTATTGGAGTGATGGATTGTTGTGAAAAGCTCCAACACTCCAACACTCCAACACTCCAACACTCCAACACTCCAACACTCCAACACTCCAACACTCCGATACTCCATATCTATTATGAATTTAATATACCCCCATGGATTTTGTGAATTAAAGCTCACCTGACAAATTTCAAGAGAATTTCCAATTCTATTTTGATATAATCATAAAAATTTATATCTACAAATCACAAGGCTTTTCCTTAAATACTTTGTCATGGATTTATCCTTACTATAAAATAGCATTTACCGGGAGGTATTTAACTTGGAAGCGTTTTTACTTGCATTACTTACAGCTTTTATTTGGGGATTTGTACCATTCTTAGAAAAGATAGGGCTTGGATCAGTTGATCCTATGGCTGCATATCTTGTAAGATGTTTAGGGGTCTTTCTGGGGGCAGTTATTGTTATTTGTTTTATACCCCAGTTTCCATCTATTGGAAAAATGGGAATAAAATCTGTTACGTTTCTTGTCCTGGCCGGCATTTTGGCAGGATTTGTTGCGCAGGTAGTATTTTACAAGGCGCTAAAGACAGGCGAAATATCAAGGATCGTACTCATCACCAGTAGTTACCCTGTGTTTACATTTCTCATGGGTTGGCTTTTTCTGGGTGAAGAGGTCACTGTGTCTAAGGTAATGGGTATGCTGCTTATTATGGGCGGATTATTGCTCCTAAAATAAGCATATCTCTTATAAGTTAATAATTGTTAAAGGCTTATAGGTTTATGCTGTCTTTGCTTCACATTATGGTTAGCGTTGAGTTATGAAGCCTATTCTTGACCATTTCAGGGCTATTACGTTCATTAATCGAAGCCTGTAAGCATTCCTAAAGAATAGAGCTGCACGCCCCCATCTGGATTCATCAATGGCCCGTTTCATTTCCTCTACACTGTATCATGTCACAATTCTGTAATGTTACATGCTTGTGCCATGTTACACTTTTATTCTTTATTTTAGAATCTGCAGGTGTATCTCTTATTACCATCTATTATACGCCCTTTGTCTCAAGATAAGCCCATTCCCTGATTTACTTCCTTTTACAACATGAAAAGAGACCGACACTAAACTAGGGTTTCCCTTTTGAATCTAAGAGACCTAATCCGAATGAATCGGAAAAGTAACATACTGGAAATTGTTTAGAGTTTCAAGTTTAGTGTTTAGATCTCAAACTCCTAAACCCCTAAACTCTAAACCTAAAACTCTAATATTTTTGCCGAAAATGTAAAAAATAAGTTATAAGACACTATAGATATTTATCCCTGAAAGTAAATTTAAGGTTTTTTTTATTTATCGACATATTTGGCATATATTTTTCTACATTGACCTAGAAATGACTCGAAGTGCTTTCCAACAGGTAACTTTAAGCATTATGCCTTGTTTGTTCAATCTTTAAAAATCGTAACAATTTAGTTTTTTGAAAAATAACCCCGTAGGGGCGAAATATAAATAGCTAAAGCGAAATACGAGAATAAAGCTCCGGAGGAGCGACATATTATTTACGTGCCTTATATGCCGCTCCTCTGGAGCTTAACATTGGTGTATATCCATATTCTATTAATATACCGCTCCTAATGGAGCTTTTCAGGGTTTTTCATAAAACTAAAGTATTACTAAAAATTATTATTCACTACATATTTGTAAATAATTAATCAATATATCTTCCCACTTACTTCGAGTTTATATCTCCCTACATTTTTGCTTCGAGCAGAATTTATACATATTATTGATTTTTAGAATTAAGAGATATGAGTGCCAAACTTAAGATGAGAAAAGTTGATAAAGAGAATATTGCCCGTTCAATGACTTTTCCAACAGTCTTAATAACCATTATTAACTGGAATGGTAAAGACGACATTTTAGAATGTCTTGCTTCACTACGGAAATTAAACTATCCGGAAGATAAGTATAAGATACTGGTTATTGACAACGGTTCCAGCGATGGTTCACAAGCAGCCATTTCCAGAGATCACCCAGAAGTTTGTCTTATAGAAAATAAAAAAAACCTTGGTTATGTAAGAGCTGTGAACCAGGGCATTGATTACGGCTTGAATATGAATGCAGATTATATCTGGATATTTAACAACGACGTCATTGTAGAACAACATTCACTGATGGAATTGATTTCAGTTGGTGAACAGGAAAAAACTGCCGGTGTCATAGCCCCCGTCATCTTTTCTTATCACCGGCCTGATGTAATTGATAACATAGGTTATCAGATCAACTTCTGGACGGGTAGATTGAAAAAGTTGAAATACGGACGGGATATATTCCGGAACCGGGCGGATAAAATTGCCGATGTGGATACCATCCTCGGATGTTCGAATCTCATAAAGACCGATGTATTCAGAAAAATAGGATTGTTCCGTACAGAATATGAACTCTATTTTGAAGAGACAGATTTTAATGTCAGGGCAAGAAAGGGCGATTTTAGGGTTGTGGTCGTAAAAGGTGCACAAGTATGGCATAAGAACGCCTCTACGATGAATAAATTCATCTTCCGCCGGGCATATCTTCTTTTAAGGAATCTTTTACTCTTTGAATTGCTCAATGCCAGGCTAACACACTTACTGATCTTTATTCCATATTTTTTTATTATCCACATACCTTATTTCTTCCTGCGCGGAAGTGTATACGGTCTTACTATTAAATTAATAAATATTATGAAATGTAAGCAAGAAATATGGCTACTTTTTATCAAAAGATAAATCTTTTTCGAGGATTAATGAGCGGTGATACTGCGTATGCAGGACCATTTCATGTAAATATAGATATAACCCGCAATTGTAATCTTCATTGTCCAGGCTGCCAGTATCATTCACCTTATATAGGCATTCCATCCCAGGGTAGTCAAACAATAAAAGACGTCCCTTTCGATCTTGTTAAGAGACTGTGTAGGGAGCTGAAAAGAATGGGTACAAACAGTATCCTTCTTATGGGAGAGGGTGAACCGTTCCTTCACCCTCGTCTTTTTGATATTATTTTTGCTTCCAAAGAGGCAGGAAGCAAGGTTACTTTGCTGACCAATGGTACCCTTCTTGACGAAAACACACCACACGCTCTCATAAATTCAGGATTAGATATTCTGCGGGTAAGCCTTTGGACCACCTCTGCCGAAGAACATGAACAAAAGCACCCTCAATCGAATCCCAATATTTTTAATAAGATTACCGATGGATTGAAATTTCTGTCACAATTCAAAATGAAACAAAAAACAAAATCTCCTTCCATCATATTGCACTACCCTATCAACAAGTTTAATTTTAAAAGAATCGAAGACTTAACAGAGATTGCTGTTGCAAATAGCTGTGATGGTGTATCCTTTTCCGCCTTTGTTTCAAGATGGGGCAAATTACCTTCATTTATCCTTTCAACAGAAGAAGAAAAATTCGTATCTCTTTCTCTTAAAAAGGTAAAAAAGCGATTAAATTCAGTTTCTATATTTCACAATATTGATGAAATTCTTTTACGATATAAAATTGGTGAAGCTGTATGGAGAAAATTACCATGTTACGTTGGATGGTTTAGTGCTCAAATTAGAGTAGATGGTACTGTTATGCCTTGTTGTCGGTGTAATCTCCCTATGGGTGACCTGAATAAAGCGAGTCTTCGTGAAATCTGGAACGGTGATGCCTATGCAGCATTTCGCAGAAAGGCAATCACGCGTAAAGGGTTACTTGCTTTAGGAGAATATTGTGACTGTGGTTTCTGCAGTGCTGTATATGATAATGTACGTATTCATCGGTTATTTAAATGGGTTAAACCTTATGTTTGAAAGACTTATCCAGGGCGCTCCCTTCCTTTTGCCCATACTGTTTATTTGGATGATGGGGGAGTGTACGGGTTATATTTCCGGATATGGGAGGCTAAAAATAAAAAATGGTTAATATCTCTCAGAAGATAAATCTTGTGAAAGGTCTCCTTACGGGTGAAACAGCCTTCGGTGGCCCTTCTTATGTTTCAATAGATGTAACCAGGAGGTGTAATCTTCAATGCCTTTGTTGTCTCTATCACTCTCCTTTGGTTGATGTATCGGCAGAAGAAGGTCAGTCCGTAGATATATCACCGGATTTATTTCAGGAAGTATGCAGTGAATTAAAAACAATGGGAACAAGTTTAATAATCATAGAAGGGGAAGGTGAACCCCTGCTTCATTCCCGCATCTTTGATTTAATCTCCACAGCAAAAAAGATGGGGTTTCAGGTGATGTTGTTTACGAATGGTATCCTGCTTGATGAAACGAGGGTGCTTCAGATTATAGATTTGAAGGTAAATGTTCTTAAAGTCAGTCTTTGGGCAAGCTCCCCTGAAGATTATGCCCAAAATTATCCGAAATCAGATACGCGGAATTTTGAAAGAGTAATTGATGGACTAAAATTATTAACTTATTTTAAATGTAAAAAAAAGACTACGTTCCCTTTTGTTGAATTGTGCAATCCAATTAATCATTATAACTACCAGAAAATCGAAAAAATGCTCGACATTCTATATACAACAGGTTGCAACGGTCTCTTCTTTTCGCCAGTCAATAGCCATCAAGGAAAATTCGCATCATTCGCGCTCTCTCCTGAGGAGGAGAAACAACTCAGATTCTCGTTAAAGGGAATTAAAAAAAGGCTGGATTCAGTCCCCGTAAATCATAACATTGATCAGGTTCTCTTGCGTTATAAAATTGGAGAATCTGTATGGGAAAAGCTCCCTTGTTACATTGCGTGGTATCACAGCCGTATCAAGGTCGATGGTACAGTTTTACCCTGTAACCGGTGTGGTCTTACTATGGGAAACCTTAATCAATATACTTTTCACAATATCTGGAATGCACCGGGTTATCGTGCCTTCCGCAGAAAGACCATTACACGAAACGGGCTGTCACTACTAAGCAAGCACTGTAATTGCGGGTTCTGCTGTCATGTTATGAATAATAAACGCGTTCATGATGTAGCAAGATGGCTTTTCCCTTTTCCATCGGTATTTAAGAGAAACAGAGGATAAAATGCTTCAGAAATCCATTTCAAAATCTTGCACTGCAGCAGACGAATTAATGAAACCTGTTAAGTATATGCAAGAACCCCTCAAAAATTCTATTATGGTATCAATCATAGTTGCCGTTATGGAAGAAAAAGGGATAGATACGATATTCGCACTGCTGGATTCATTCTTTCCGCAGGAAGGCGATATTGATTATGAGTTTATTGTTGTAGATGAATATAACGAACAGAGAGAAAAAATTTACCATGATCGGTTTCCGTGGGTTACACTGATACAAACAGAAAGATTGATGCCGGAATCCTATCTGCGGAACATTGGGCTCCGGTATGCACGTGGAAAATTTATTGCTTTTACCACAGATCACTGTATTTTTCCCCGCCATTACGTCAAAAACCTTGTTACTGAATTTTCAAAGGGATACAGTATCGTTGGTGGTCCTGTTACAAACGCAAATCCGGAGATATTTACGGGCTGGGTACAATATTTCTGTGAATATAACAAATGGATTTCGGGTTTGCCTGATGGAGAGATAGACGATCTCCCAGGCTGCAATTTTGCTTACAATGCAGAACTTCTCAGAAAACTCGGACCTTTACCGGAAGGGGGCTACAGTACCGAAACCCTCTTTCACAAAAAGGCAAAAGAGGCAGGCAATAAACTTTATTTTTCCCATGGACTCGAAATCAGACATATGAATGAGTGCAGTTTGCCTGTTGTATGGAAGGGGCGTTTTTACTACGGAAGGCTATTTGCTGCAAGAAGGGGTTTTGCGTTGTGGAGGCGAATTGCGTACATCATTCTCTCTCCCGTGATAGCACTCACTGAATATTTTAGAATTCTTAATCATGCAAGGCGGAATTTACAGTATCTGAAGAAATTTATCCTCTGTACCCCTTTGCTCTTGCCAACTTTATTTGTCTGGATGGCAGGAGAGTGCGGGGGCTATTTATTTAGAACTAAAGATTTACATGAAGAGTAAAAATAATTCTGTATGTATCTAAACCAGATGGAACAAGCTAAAACAAATGGAGTTACTGATGGCGTCAATATATCAAAAAATTAATCTCTTGAAAGGGCTCTTTACCGGTGCCATTGCTCATACAGGGCCTTTTCATGTAAGCATAGATGTAACCCGCCGATGTAACCTTCGCTGTTTTGGCTGCAGGTTTCATTCATCAAAGGCACACAGGCCATCACCAGGCGATCAGGGCGTTCCGGAGATCCAGTTTGAGATGTTCAAAAATTTATGTGAAGACCTGAAAATATTGAATACGCATACACTGTTTTTATTGGGTGAGGGAGAACCTTTTCTCAATAACCGCATCTTTGATATTATTTCTCTGACAAAAAAAATGGGATTCCACACTACAGTGATCACAAACGGTACCTTGCTCAACCGTGAGACAATAGAGTCTATTCTGAATTCAAAACTTGACACCCTTCAGGTAAGTCTCTGGGCTGGTTCAGTTCAGGATTACGTGCAGCAATACCCGGGAACTGACCCTGTCAATTTCGAAAATGTTGTAAATGGATTAAAACTTATAAAAACCATGAAAAGAGAACGAAAATCAAAATCACCCTCTGTTACCTTACATCATCCTATCAATCGTCTCAATTTTCGCAATATAGACAAAATAGTAGGCCTTGCTCAGTCAGCAGGGTGCAACACCGTATCCTTTTCCCCTTTTCTATCCACTCAAGGTGCCTTGCAATCGTTTATTCTTTCCACGGAAGAGCAGGAGTATGTGTGCGCATCATTAAAACAATTGAAAAAACAAATAAAATCTCTGTCGTTGCGCCATAATATTGACCGGACACTTTTACGGTACAAACTTGGCAGGGGGACAGAGTGGAAGATTCCATGTTACATCGGTTGGTTTCACTCACGGGTCAGGGTTGATGGAACTGTTATCCCATGTGGTCCATGTAGTACACCCATGGGTAACCTTAAGACGAACAGTTTTCGCGAGATATGGAATAGCACAGCTTATCGGAATTTCCGGGTATTCACTATGGCTAAAAAAGGGCTGCCTCAACGTGATTGGCAATGTGACTGTGAATTCTGCTGCTATGTTGAAGATAATGTGCGTGTTCATCGGATGTTCAGATGGCTAACCCCTTTTATACAAGCGGGAAATAAAGGCATATGATAGATCGTTCAGATAATTACATTAAGCTTAAAAATTACACGAGAAATACCATGGTAAAAAAATTGACTTTGAACTTCCTTACAGTCGTAAAGGCGCTGGCAACGCGCAGAATAACGATAAAGTGTGATCAGATACCCTATCAATTCCATAATATCCCGTGGAAAAAGATCCTTAACTGGATTCGCACAGAAGCGTCCATCCTGAGAAAACCTGACCGGCCATGGGGTTGGCCTACACATTTGCAGATCGAGCCAACTAATATCTGTAATCTACGATGCTCTCTCTGCCCTGTAACCGAAGGTATGAACCGGTCCCGCGGTCATATGGACTTTTATCTCTTTCAGAAGCTTATTGATGAAATTGGAGACTATGTATTTCTTATCATGTTCTGGGATTGGGGAGAACCTTTTGTGAATTCCGGTATTTATGAAATGATCTCCTGCGCAAAACAAAAAGGCATTAAAACCGTATCAAGTACGAACGGCCATCTATTCTCACATATTGAGAATACAGACAAACTTATAAGATCAGGCCTTGATACTCTCATTGTTGCCATGGACGGAGTAACCCAGGAAACTTATGAACAATACCGGCAGGGAGGGAGGATTGAAGCAGTCCTGGAGGGCATCCGGACTATTGTAGCAAGAAAGCGTGTGCTAAGGTCCCCGACACCTTTTGTCAATCTCCGTTTCCTTGTTATGAAACATAATGAACACGAAATACCACAACTCAGGGAATTGGCAAAGTCACTTGGGGTGAATGCACTTACCTTCAAGACATTAAATATCTGTGCTAATGATACCTATGGAGATAAAAGAACCGACATGCTGAACAGGGGAAGCAAATTTCTGCCAGATAATCATCGTTACAGGCGTTTTACCTATGCCAGAAATGGACAGAGTCTCATACGGCACCGTACGAATCCGTGCAAAAATCTATGGAATGCCTGTACAATTCATTGGGATGGTATCGTATGCCCCTGTACCTATGATTATGATGAAAGGTATGCATTAGGTGATCTCAAAATAAATTCATTTAAAGATATCTGGTTTGGAGCACCCTATCAACGTATGCGCCAGCAGTTCCGGATGAATGATGAAAGGCTATATTTTTGCCGTGAATGTAGTTATGCCTATAAAGGGGGGAGTTGTATTGATGAGACTATAGCCGATGCCTTCTTTCATAACTCAAAGAATAATGAATGAAATATTTTATTATACTTAGAGACTGTCTGAAAAGTCCTCCAGAGTGCTCCATGAGGAGCACAATATAAATAGAAACAACATCTCATACATAATTTTAGCTCCAGAGGAGCGATATATTTCTCTTTACTATAAACTTTTCAGACAGTCTCTTAGCAAAGGATCCGCTGTTATGATGGTAAAAGACTATCCCTTGTTATCGATTGTTATCGCCTCGTATAATTCAAAGAAGACCATTGCACAATGCCTCCAGTCCCTGGAAAACCAGGCGACAGACAAAAGTTTTGAAATTATTGTTATTGACAGTTCATATGATGGTACTGCCGATATTATTAAAAAAAGGTTCCCTTATGTAAAATTATATCAATTTTCAACAAGGAAATATTGTGGCGATGCACGCAATTTCGGTATCTCTGTAGCAAAGGGAGAGGTTATCGCTTTCATCGACGCCGATTGTACAGCCAATCGCAATTGGGTTAATGAAATCCTTAAGGCTCATCAATCTCCTCACCCGGCTATTGGCGGTGCCATTGCTAACGGGAACCCGGACTGTTACATTGGTTGGGCGGCGTACTTCAGTGAGTTCAGTCAATGGATGCCCTCTCCATATGCAAAATATCTAAAAGATATCGCAGGAGCAAACATGTCTTATAAAAAGGAGATTTTTAAGAAATATGGTACTTTTATCGAAGGGACTTATTGTTCTGATACT
>CAZPUD010000131.1:0-10732 GCA_964589115.1 uncultured candidatus Brocadiaceae bacterium
CTTTATATTACGAAACCTCCTCTATTTATACAAATATTTATGTACAGGTACTTATAAACGTTTTAAACCGCGCATGGCAAGGGCAAACACAAGTAGGGGCAGGTTTTAAACCTGTCCCCTATAGCAAACATTGAAATTCCTATACAATCAAGTTAGTTGAAGTAAGCAACCAAACAACATTAAAGTGGGAGAGTTTAGAATTATGGAAAATATTATGGCAAATTTAGAAACACTGGTCCGTGAAACGCATAAATCAGAAACAGAAGTAATGGCGTTGGCATTACAGGCCGGATTACGCTAATTAATGCGTGAACTTGTTCTTAGCCGTTATTTACGAGGAAAAATTTCCCGTGGTGAAGCTATAGAAGCTGTGGGGATAGACTGGGTAGAACTGGCTGAAAAACAGCGTGATGCCGCAATCGAGGACCTAGCGTGGGCGATGAAGAAATAAAGACTGCCATAGCTGATGCAGGACCGCTTATCCACCTGAGCGAGATCGGCAGTATCACCCTCCTTCACATATTTGACGCCATACATGTTCCACATGCGGTGTGGCTGGAAATTGGTGGACATAATAAAAACATATCAAAAGAGATACATATTACCCACCACAAATTACCAGAATTGCAGATTTCCGAATTTACACATAAAGAAAGATTAGAGAAATTACACTCCGGAGAGATAGAATGTCTGTATCTCTACCGACAAATAAATCTGCCAATTTTATTGACTGACGATTTTTCCAGACTTTGATTAGAACAAATATGCCAATGTGGTTGAGGATGAGTACCCTCTGTGTCAATAATAATAAAGCAGATATTAATGATTTGCAGAATGAGTGGCACAAACATTTGTTGGAAATTTATCATATTGCTACAGACTATACTAGGTCACGATTAAGACCTGTACTCTCATGTTTAAATTTATGAAAAGAAATAAAGACATTATAGCTGAATGCAATAGTACTGAATATTGTTTGCTTTCATTATATCCTTGTTATTTGACAAGGTTGGTTCAATCTTGTAGATTGAACCATGCGTTTAGCATTGGTATGTACGTTTTTAATTAGTGCAAGGCATATGAAACATGCTAAATGTTTAGGTTCAATCGTGACGATTGAACCAACCCAAGGTATATAAAAGGAATAGTGGCTAAATGATTGAGTAGCTGAATAGTTATTAATCATCCAACCATTCAACTATCCAATATCCATTATCTTTTATGCACCCCTTAATCCTCTCTTTCCAGAGGGGAAACCATGATTGAAATTCCTATACGTATATATTCATATGCAAGCTGATAATGCCCTGATTGTCTTCCTGAAATATCCCGAACCCGGAAAGGTAAAGACCCGCCTGGCAAAGGTAATTGGCAGTGAAAAGGCATGCGTTATTTATAGATTAATGGCAGAAGGTGTCATTAAAAATATTTTTTTAAAAAATGAATGGTCGTATGATGTGTGGATATTTTTCACTCCTTTAGATAAAGAAAACGAAACGAAGGATTGGTTAAATTCTATTATTAATAATCAGAATATTAAGACATGGTACGCACCCCAGGAGGGTAGCACTTTAGGCGAAAGGATATCAAATGCCTTCAAAAAGATTTTCCAGGAAAAACCCTATAAAAGAGGTCTTGTTATAGGAACCGATTGCCCTGCAATAGATACAGCATTAATCGGAAACGCCTTTGATGTGTTAAAAGAAAAGGATATTGTTATCGGACCATGCAAAGATGGCGGCTACTACCTATTAGGCATGTCAGGACATGTTCCCCTGCGTTTCAGCCAGCAACCGGTCTTTGATTTGTTTATGGATATAGACTGGGGTACTGACAGGGTGTTGAAGCAAACAATAGAAAAGGTACACAAAAATAACCTCTCCTGCCATATCTTGAAAACTTTAACGGACGTTGACAGGATAGAGGATTTATATCAATGCCTTCCGGGCCTCCTGCAAGGACTAAAATGAAAGTTGACTTAATCTGCTTTATTGTGATATAAGGATTATAGGCTATAGGCGCTTAGCGCCTTCAATATCAACAAAATTTTGCCGATATTGGAGGCGTCTAAATTCTAAATTCGAATATCGAAATACGAAACAAATCCTAAATTCTAATTTTGAATGACCAAAACATTCGGGTTATGAACATAAAAAACAATATAGCCCTTAGAGGAAATATGAGCGACAAAGGCAAACCCTGAGTAATCAGGGGACGCAAAGTAAAGGGTCTTTAGGTATACATATATTATCTCTGTAGAGACGTCCCACCGGGACGTCTCAAGCAGGACGTCTCAAAAGACAGCCTTACTGCCGAAGATATTTTCATACATCTTTGCAGTAAGGCTTTTTATTTTAAAGGAAAATTCCTACAGGATAATACTACAACAAGCCTGTGGTTCACTTATAACCCTTAGATGGAGGAGATCAAGATGAAAACAGAATTCAAATTTTTTATGGTGCCCGCAACTCTTCTCTTATTAATGTCTGTAGTATCATCTCTTCAGGCCGAACATCGGAGTTCAGATAAACCTCTAAAATCAAATATAACACTAAATGGTAATAGACTCCAAATACCCTTTGTAGCTAATAAAGACCAAACAGATGAAAGGGTAAAGTTTTATGCAAAGGTTTTCGGAGGAACTGTATTTGTAACAAAACAAGGCGACATTGTCTATTCCCTTTCAAGCTCCAAAAAACAGAAACTGCTACTGAAAGAAGAGTTTTTACACGGGAAAATTTGTGAGATAGAAGGTGAGGAAAAGAGCGCAACTGTAGTAAATCTTTTTAAAGGAAAGGATCCGCTTCAGTGGAGGCATGATATTCCAACTTATGGAACTGTAAATTTAGGAGAAGTATACAAGGGAATAGAACTAAAGCTGAAGGCATATGGAAATACAATTGAAAAGCTCTTTCATGTTAAGCCGGGTGGAAATCCTGACACTATACAGTTAAAATTAAGCGGATCAGAATCCCTGCATGTAAATAAGAAAGGAGAGCTTGAAATAGAAACATTGTTGGGTACTGTCATATTTACAAAACCTATAGCTTATCAGGAGATTGATGGTAATAGGGTTGAGGTTGAAGTGGATTATCAGATTGCGTACTGCGGACAGCAGGTTTCAAAATGTAATGAAAATCTGAAATCTGAAATCCGGAATCTGCAATCTAAAAGTGTTTACGGTTTTACCGTAGCATCATACGATAAATCAAAGGAACTCATTATCGATCCGCTCCTGTCATCTACTTACCTTGGGAGTACTTCTGATGATTTAAGCAGGACAATAACGATGAATTCGAATGGAGATATCTATGTGGCGGGCTGGACAATGTCATCAAACCTTCCTATAAACAAAGGTGCATATGATGATTCTTATAATAAGGGCGATTACGATGCATTTATAATAAAACTAAATAGAGACCTTACAAGCATGATTGCATCCACCTATTTAGGAGGAGAGGCTAGTGATTTTATCAACTCTATGACAATAGACTCGAGCGGAAATATCTGTATAGTTGGCGAGACCTCATCAACAGACTTTCCAACTACCTCCGGTACCTACGGTGCTTCATACAAAGGAGGTGCCAGTGACACATTTGTATCAAAACTGAATGGCGATTTAACAAAACTTCTTGCATCTACCTATGTTGGTGGAACCTCTGGTGAGGTAGGAAAGTCTATTGCTTTAGATTATACCGGAAATATATTTATCTCCGGCCACACCTATTCATCAGACTTTCCAATAAGCAATTATGCCTACGATAGTTCTCATGATGGTTATTATGATATCTTCATATCAAAGTTAAGCGGGGACTTAAGAAAACTTAAGGCGTCTACCTACTTAGGAGGGTCTGGCTATGATTATGGAGAATCTATTGCTGTAAATTCAGAAGGAGATATATATATTACGGGTAATACATGGTCATCAAACTTTCCTGTAATTTCCGGTGCTTATGATACAACAATTAACGGGACTTCAGATGTCTTTATATCAAAGATAAAGGGAGATTTAACAAAACTTATTACATCTACTTATCTGGGAGGATCTGATTATGATTATGGGGAGTCTATAATTATTGATTCAGTAAGAAATGTATCTGTAGTTGGTCAAACATACTCATCAAACTTCCCAGTAACTCCCGGTGCTTATGATACCTCTAAGGATGGATCTTGTGACGTATTCGTGTCGATCTTAAGTGAGAATTTAACAAGCCTTCTTGCATCTACCTTCCTGGGAGGATCCAGCTATGATTATGGTCAGTCTATAACTACCGATATAGGTAAAACTATATCAGGTGGAAATATCTATGTATCTGGTTATACGAATTCGCCAGATTTTCCTGTAACTCCAAATGCTTATGACACCTATAAGGATGGAGTTACCGCTGTCTTTATTTCAAAACTGAACAGTGATTTAACAAGGGTCCTCAGCTCTACTTTCCTTGGTGGGTCCTTACGCGATTATGGCTATAGTAATTCTATAGTTATTGATCCTTCCGGTAATGTCTATGTGGCCGGCTGGACCGAATCACCGGATTTTCCAGTAACTATTAATGCCTTCAATACCTCTTATCGCGGCGGTTATGATGCCTTTGTATCGAAACTTGACAGTGATTTTTCTGCCTTATCACCCACATTAGCTCCGCAGGTGTTTACAGAAGATGCAACGGATATAACACCTAGTTCGGCAACATTGAACGGGATGGTAAATGCTAAAAATCTTGAAACACAGGTATGGTTTGAGTACGATACAACAAGTGGAAGGTATCGCAGATCTACACCTAAAAAAACAATAAGTGGCTCAGTAGATACGCTGATAAGTGCCGATATAAGTGGCTTGTCGGCTGAACCAATTTATTATTACAGGATAGTTGCACAAAATAAAGCCGGAATTACATATGGAAGGCAGGTAACTTTTACCCCTTGCATAGATTACTATGAGCCTAATGATAATTTTACCACAGCCTATGGTCCCCTCCTGTCAGGAAATAGTTATAACGGAAAGATATGCAGCCCTTCAGATGTGGATTATTACAAAATAATACTAACTAGACCCGGGAGGATATCTGTTGCATTAAGTACTCCGAAGGGTAAACGGTATATCCTTCAGCTTTATGATAGTTCACAAAACATCGTTTTATCTACCTACGATGCTCCAACGGATCTGGATATACTAACATTAACATATAATGCGTCTACAGAAGGAATCTATTATATCCAGGTCTTGGGTCACTCCGGAGAGTATGATTCAATTCAGACGTATACATTATCAGGAACATGGCAGTCAGCAGTCTTAAGCTTCCCTCCTGTAGTATCAACAGGGTCAGCACAGGATGTAACGTCTGATTCAGCTATATTACGTGGAATAGTAAACGCCAATTTAACATCGACAACGGCGTGGTTTGAGTACGGTACTACAAGCAGATCATATACTAATACCACATCCAAGCAATCTGTAACCGTAGCGGCCGATACTCCGTTATCTGCTAAGATAAGCGGATTGAAACCCGGAACGACTTATTATTATCGAATAGTAGCACAGAATGATGTGGGAATCACTTATGGGGGAGAAAGTAAATTCGTTACGGAGGAATAAAAAGATTTGTTTTATAATTTTTTCTTCATTTCGGAGTTGGTTCAATTGTCCACGATTGAACCGAAACGTTTTGCATGTTTTATATATGCCTGGAATAAACCAAAACGTACAGGCAAATGCTAAACGCATGGGGCCGTCCAAAAAGTAATTTATTGCAAATTTATTCCCCACTTAGGCGTTTATAATAGAGTGTCTTCCCCACAAACAGGTGTTAAAACACAGCTTTTGTGGGTATACAGCACCACCGATGATACTTTTTGGACATCCCCAACCAGAGGTGTAAAAATGCTTTTTTACAATGGGATTCACCAAGAAAAACTTTGATAAAAAAGCAAGGTTTTATAAATTTGTAATACAGATTAACTAAAACATACCCAGTTTCTCATCAAATCCGCACATTACATTCATATTCTGTACAGCCTGGCCGGATGCGCCCTTGATAAGATTATCAATAGCGGAAAGGACAATTATACGATTCCCGGTAACTTTTACCGCAATATCGCAAAAGTTTGTGTAGATGACGTCTTTCGTCCTGGGCACTTCGTTACCTTCTTTCAGACGAATAAATGGTTCATTACGATAAAATTCCTTATAGATATTAAATACGTCATTATCATTGAAAGGTGAGATGCCATTTACTCCAGCATTCTCTTTACTTTTCGGCTTAACATAGATAGTACACAGGATACCGCGATTCATAGGAATAAGATGAGGAACGAACTGAATAGATACCTTTTGGTTTGTCTTAAGAGTTAATATATGTTCAATCTCCGGGCTATGACGGTGTCCGCCAACGCTGTATGCCTCGATATTTTCGTTACATTCACAGTAGTGAGTATCTTCCCTCGGCTCGCGTCCACGCCCGGATACACCTGATTTAGCGTCTACGATAATATCTTCAGCATAGATAAGTCCTTCTGTGAGTAAAGGTGCAAGGGCAAGGATCGTTGCAGTGGTATAACAGCCCGGATTGCCTACCAGACGGGTCTTCCTGATTTCATTCCTGAAAAGCTCCGGTAGACCATATACAGCAGTCTCTATACCTTTGCCGTCTGTATGCTGTGTCTTGTACCATTTCTCGTAGAGTGATTTATCACGAAAGCGGTAATCGGCACTAAAATCTACCACCCTGATCCCCTTTTTTATAAAGAGAGGGACATACTGCATGGAGATGGTTGGGGGAAGGGTAACGAAAGCTAAATCAATATTTTCAGGGATATCCTTCTTCTCAATAGTTTCGCAGGGCAGATCAATCATACCCTTGAGCGCTGGGAAAATATCAGATATCCTTGGACGGTCAGTTCTACGTATACCCAGATAGGTAATCTTTGCTTCTGGATGACGCAGGAGGATTTTTATGAGCTCAAGGCTGGTATAAGCTGTTGCGCCAATGATTCCAATTTTTAACACAGGTGTGTCTTCCAAATTTTTCTTTATTAATCTATACTAATATAAGAACACGACATGGCTTATCTCTACAAATCTGTCGCAGTCAGATTCGAGGTAATTGATGATATCCAGAGCTACACTGGCCTTCTTATCAGAAAGGGTTTCAATCGCTTCCTTTGCCTGTTTTTTAATTGTTATATCCATAATACAATTTACTACCTTAATTAAATTTTATAAAATCAATCAAAAAACTACTTTGAGACTTTATGCCTTGGTAGCATAAACTTTTATTTAAACCCTACTAAAAATCTTTTTCCTTTTCTTTTCCGGCTCTCCTGTACCAAAAACCGTTGGTAACATCTCATCAACTTTTTCTACGAATATGAAATCCATCCCTTTTTTTGCATTTTCAGGAACTTCAATTAAATCTTTCTCGTTCCTTTTTGGTAAGATAACCGTGGTAATCCCGGCCCGCTTGGCTGCTAAGACCTTCTCTTTAATGCCGCCAACGGGCAAAACCCTTCCACGCAACGTTATTTCGCCTGTCATTGCTACATGAGACTGGATTGGTGTCCCTTTCATGAGCGAAATGAGCGCCATAGCCATTGTTACACCGGCAGAAGGACCATCTTTTGGAATGGCCCCTGCAGGAACATGAATATGGAAATCGTATTTATCAAAATCCTTGAAAGAAATCCCCAGTTTATCTAACTTTGACCTGATATAGCTCATTGCTGCCTGGGCAGATTCTTTCATGATATCACCCAAATGACCGGTTAGGGTGAGTTTTCCTGTACCTGGCATAAGGGTTGCTTCAATAAAAAGGATATCGCCACCTGATTGAGTCCAGGCCAAACCGGTAGCTACACCAGCCTCGGTAGTCCGTTCGGCTACCTCTGAGAAGAATTTGACGGGCCCTAAAAAATCATGCAAATTATCGATAGTTACATATGCTGATTTTTTTTCACCGGATGCAATGTCTTTTGCAACTTTTCTGCAAATAGTAGCAATTTCACGTTCAAGGTTACGGATGCCTGCCTCACGCGTATAATCAGTGATAATGGATTGAACAGCATCATCACCGATGGTTAGCTGTTCATTAGTAAGTCCGTGTGCTTTCAATTGCTTGGGTAAAGTAAACTGCTTTACAATTAACAATTTCTCCTCAGCAGTATATCCCGGAAGCTCGAGTACCTCCATGCGATCCTTCAACGCCGGAGGAATAGGATCCAGCAAATTTGCCGTAGTAATAAACATCACCTTAGAAAGATCGAATGGTACATCCAAATAATGGTCAGAGAATGCATAATTTTGCTCCGGGTCCAGGACCTCAAGTAGTGCTGCCGAGGGATCGCCCCTGAAATCTGCCCCTAATTTATCAACCTCGTCAAGCATAAACACAGGGTTATTGGATCCTACCTTTCTCAGCCCCTGAATTATACGCCCGGGCAGTGCACCAATATATGTGCGTCGATGACCTCTTATTTCAGCCTCATCCCGTACTCCGCCAAGCGACATGCGAACGAATTTCCTACCAATAGCACGTGCAATTGACATCCCAACGGAAGTCTTTCCCGTACCGGGAGGCCCTACAAAACACAAGATAGGCCCTTTCATATCTTGCTTCAACTTTCGAACGGCAAGATATTCCAGGATCCTTTCCTTAACCTTCTCCAGGTCATAATGATCTTCATCCAGCACCTTACTTACTATTGGTATCTCCAGATTATCATGTGTGGTAATTGACCATGGCAAAGCAACTAGCCATTCGAGATAGGTACGGGCAACAGTATATTCCGCAGAAGCAGAAGGCATTTTGGCAAGCCGGTTCAATTCCAGATCGGCTTCTTTCTTCACCTCAGGCGGCATTTTCGCATCATCAATTTTTTTCCTCAGTTCCTTTATCTCAACGGTGCGTTCATCTCCCTCACCAAGCTCGTCCTGAATTGCCTTAAGTTGTTGTCTCAGATAGTACTCTCTCTGCCCCTTTTCCACTTCTGTTTTTACCTGAGACTGTATTTTTGTGGCCATTTCCAGGACTTCCATCTCTCTGATAATAAAGGTAGTAACTTTCTGTAACCGCATTTTTACATTAATCGCCTCAAGAACCTGCTGCTTTTCACTTACAGTAAGGTTTAAATGGGCTGCAATCATATCAGCAAGGCGACCCGGATTATCAATATTAACAATCGCTATTTTTAGTTCTTCCGGTAAGGATGGTGCCATGGATATCATACGAATAAACTGATCCGAGACATTCCTGGCCAGCGCCTCTGTCTCCATATCACTCTCGATAATATCATTAAGAACAGTTATCTTACTTTTAAAATAGGGATCAGTCTGGGTATATTCATCAATTTTGATTCTTTTAATACCCTGCACGAGCATTTTTGCAGAGTTATCTGGCATACGAAGCATCTGGAGTACTACAGCCACGGTACCGTATTCATACAAATCTGCTTGTCTTACTACCTTAAGGTCTTTTTCCTTTTGGGATACCAAAGCAAGAAACCGGTTGCCGGCCAAAACATCATTCAAAAGCTTTATATCTCTTTCCGTAAATATAGTTAACGCAGCAACCATATTTGGGAAAACTACGGTATCTTTGATTGGAAGAACAGGAACCTCTTTCGGAATTTTTAATTTATCTGTTTTGCCTTCCATCTCTAAATCAGGTTCCAGGATTGTAGAGTCTTTCACCTCTGGTGAATTTTTATCTTCTTTATCCATAAAATACCTTAATCTCCAGAATTTTAGAAAATAGAGGGACTTGAGAGTTTACTGTTGAAAATTAATCTTTATTGTGAATGTTTTTGTTGCCTGTTGTTTTGCCTTTGGCAAAACAACTTGTAAAAAACCATCCTTGTATGTGCCCTGAATATTATCCGTATCTATAGGCTTAGGGATGAACATCTTCCTCTCAAAATAACCATAACGAATCTCTACCTGATAAAAGCACGTTTTTTCATGTGGTGAGTTGTCAGTTCTGAATCCGCTAATGGTGAGGACATCATCTGAAAAGGAAATCTGGATATCTTCTGCTTTTGTTCCGGCAACAGCCATCTTTACTACTATTTCATCCGGGGTCTCGTATACATCGGTAGGAGGCTGCCAGGGAGTAGATGAATCAAGAGGAATATTTTTATTAAAAATAAAAAAGTCTTTAAATAGTTTTTCAAGCTTATCATGTTTTGAATCGGTTTTATAGCTAATAATATAATTGGTTAACATTTTGATAAACCACCTCCAATATTATTTTACAAGTACCTGAATTACTATAACAACTTCTGCCTTTAAGTGCAAGTAGCTATACCGCAGGGTCTCCAATAAAACCACAACAAACATTAAAACCCCTCATGGTCGGTTCAATTGTGGATGATTGAACCAACACTTGTAGAGACGGCCCGGTGGGCCGTCGCTTTGGGTTTTCACCAACGTTAGGAAACCGTATTGCTATACGCCCTTACATGGCTAGCCTGAAATGTCTCCCAGCGGGTTCAGGTTTGCAACCTAAACCCATGAGTTTATACAGATAACGGCGTTGTGAGCAATTGAAGACATGATGGGCAATATAAAACATGGGGTTCAAGTTACAAACTTGAAGCCGCCTGGGGGTTGGGTTTTAAAAGACAAAAACCTAACGGCTTTTCTTTTTACCCACCCCTAACCCCTCTCAAGAGGGGACTTCTAGTATTCCCCTCTTGAGAGGGGTTAGACATTCTATGTCAAGCACTTTTTTTCTAAAAG
>CAZPUD010000132.1:0-10688 GCA_964589115.1 uncultured candidatus Brocadiaceae bacterium
CTGCCTCTGCACACCAACTGTAATTTCATCTTCTGTAGGATCCTTTTTCTGCAGTGCTTCCTTACCGCGAATAAAGGCAACTAATATTTGATCCTCAAGATTCGGATTACTTCCAGTATCAATATTTGTCCGGTCCGAGGTAATTACTTTATTATCGCGGTCGGCCGTACCTTCGAGTGGTACATAGGCAGCGTATGCATGATCCCAATCCTGAATAAGATCGGAGCTGTCTTCATCATCGAATTCGTCACGAACATGAGTAATACGCTCCATGACATACAGATAAAAAACTCTCTGAAGTGTCTTATCAATCACCTGTCCGGCTAGTTTTTTATCAATGTCAGCTTTAGTATCATCTTTAATATCTTCGATAGCATCTGTAACATCGCTATCCAGACTTAAACCATATTCTGAGTCCATCTCTTTTGTTAAATCTTGCAGTTCTCCCTCATAAGCGGTTGCTATAGCATTGCCATCCATGGGACTGTCTTTTCTTAGAGAACCGATTTCCTTAAAATCAGAAACTGCAGCATCAATAGTGCTGGTGTCTGCGGTCTTTGTATACGATGAAAAATTTAAAGTAAAATCCTCTTCGAATTCTTCCTTGTTCTTCTTTATCGTAATAATTTCAGATGCATTTTCATAACCAACCGAACTAACCGTAACTTTATGTTTTCCCTTTTTCAACCTGTCAATCTCGAATGAACCGTCTACGTCTGTAAGGGTTGTTTTTTTTCGTTTCTTTTTACCTGATTTCTTTTTTGATTCAACAACGACTTTTGCATTTTCTATACCATCACCATTCTCATCTGTAACGATCCCTATAATCGAAGCTGCAAAAAGGTCAGACCTGTTCGCATCTAAGATTTGAGCACCACCTAACATACTGGCGCCAACAAAAATGCCAAGTGGTACAAAAAGTTTGTTAAATAAAGACATATTTAAGTCTCCTTTCCTTTTAACTAGACTCAGTCTCATTAATAAAGATATAAAAATAAGGACAAATCCTTATTATAACAAATAAACCTAACGCCCTCTGTGGACTCACGACTGGTTCAACCTTGTATATTGAACCATGCATTTAATATGGGACTGTATGTTTCGATCAGTAACTGGTATATAAAACAAGCGAAAAATTTGAATTGTACAGGGCAAGGGCGAACGCAAGGTTCGCCCCTACAATAAATATTGAAGTCCTATACGCTAAAACAATCTTCCTCTGTCAACAATTTTAAGCCATTCTATTTCCAGAGGTAAACACGATTAAAACACTATATAGCGATTTAAATGCATATTATCTCATACCACTACCACTTCCACTTCCTGAGCCGCTGCCAGAACCACCTCCGCTACCAGAACCACTTCCCGAACCACTACCGGAACCACTTCCGCTACCAGAACCACTTCCTGAACCGCTACCGCTTCCAGAACCACTTCCATTTCCTGAACCCTTGGATTTCAATTTAAAATTAATTTCCTTATTTTGCCCTTCTTTTAACCTAAAGGCCCTTTTCTTTGGTTTAAAGCCGGCCTTTTTTATTTTGATAAAGTATTTACTCGCTCCCAAATCTGTAAATTCATACTCACCATTTACCCCTGTTGTACCTATATCACTAAACTTTAACTTTCTACTTTTTAACAATACCTTAGCATCGCTAACCGGGTTTCCGGATTTATCTGTTACCGTTCCCGATATACTCCCTGCAGTTGCTGGTGTAGGCTCCGCTGTGGGAGTAACCTCCTGAGTAGGAATTGGAGTTGAAGTTTGGGCTATCACCTCGTTATGAGTAGCTAGATAACCCATAACTATGAAGAAACCCATAACCAAGAATAGTCTTTTAATCATTTTTTAACCTCCAAAAAACTGTATGTACAAAATGAAAACCCCAATACAATTAAATTATAGCAATATGGAACTTCACATCTGATCAGATAATCACCTCCATTGAAAACTATACAAGGCCAACCAATTATAATCGGCTACACCATATCGATTTCTCTTAAATTCTGCAAGCTTTGTCAACCTGTCTTTGTATTTATGCCGCTCAAAGAGTTTGGACGAAATAAGGATATTTTCCGGTTTTTCCTTTAAGCGTTCCAGATCCTTCACTACACCGCTCATGCGGGACACAAAATAGACGTGACTATTTTTCTTATTACACCACTCAGGAGCATAATATTGAAACAAACGCCAATCATTAAGGCAATAGAATTTTGTATTACTCTTATCGTAATTTTCTGTTATATATCTTATTGTCGAAACAGACGGCGGTTCCTCGTTTCTATTAATAGAAACAATTTTCAGGGAGTCAACAGTTTGAGAAATAACAAAGAGGGCTATTATAGCAGAAAATATCGGAATACCATATTTTTTGCCCTTTACATAGTAAAATATATACGACAATCCGGCACTAATAATTATAACCAGGAAGGGCACAAGTACCATAATTTGCCTGATTGCATCCTGTATAAAAGCAACCCACAAAAAATAAGGAATAAAAAAGGCCAAAAGAAATTTATTCCTCGGATTCCATTTTTCGTAAAGAAAAAAGAATACAAGGGCAGATATGATAAAAATAGTCGGAAAGATCCTTATAAAAGAAGTATCCGTCCACCATGTACCTAATGAATGGGCACTCAGATTATGAAAGATATCGAAAAAGCGTTCACTATAATCAGAAGTCGTGACAATTGAGTTTCCTTCTTTATAAAAGTGATAATCAGCGTGGCTGAAGAATTTTTTGTAACACTTGTAAGGGGTAAAACGGATAAGCAAATATCCTAACCATGCGGCTATTCCAATAATCAGACCGGCTGCTCCCCATACCCATACTTTTTTCTTGTTATCTATCATCCTTCCTACAATGTAAGCAGTATATGCCATAATAGGTATGAGGGCAAGATAAGTAACACGGATGCCTAATCCCAGGCCTAATAATATTCCTCCCAATGCAAGGTAATTCATGGAAATCCGGGGATTAGCATTTCCGCCTAAAAACCTCACATCGTTTCCCTCTCCCCGGGGAAAAAGGTATTTAGTAGTGTTCTCATTGTCTCTCTCATGCAAAAAAGCTAATGGTACACCATAGGCATATTCTATTGCCATATAGAAAAACAGGATCGAAGCGATAACAAAGAACAGACCAAAGGCATCCGATAGCGGTTTCTCTGCCTGCAGCCATACCTGCGGGTTAATAATATACAGTATGACTGTGAGTATGCCAACTTTATAAGAGAACATCCGTCTTGACAACTCATACAATGGAAATACGGCAAGGCTGCTAAACAGAATGCCAGAAAATATCAACGCCTTTATGTCAGATCCTATAATTTTGTACCAAATCCAGCTAAAAAACATATAGACAGGATAGCCGGGAAAGTGCGGCTGGTCATGCAGGATGTCGTAACCTTTTGACAGGCCAAAAGCAAAATTAACACTATCCCATTCATCAATGTACTTACCAAAGTACCACAACCTTGTAATAAGACAAACAGCCACTGCTGCTGTGGGAATTATATAACCATACAGAGAAATATTTCCCGTTTGGTTCTGCATTTTTGTTAACTGATAATTAGCGGTTACCTGCACTGCAATTCATCTCAGATCTTTATGCTGTTACAGATGTAACTTCAATTAATTCATTTTCTGAACGCATAGACTGCAAATCTTCTTTTTTATCAAAATCATCCTGCACAAGACTCCGTGCAGCAGCGATTCCCATTTCCATGGAGGTATCCATAAAAATATATCGAAACGTCCCTTGCCTGCCGCATGTGACCAGATTCTTATAGCAATCGAGAAAGTTAAAAAGTTTTAATTTATGGGATGTATAATCAAGACTATAAACGGGATGACCATGTACCACGCTCGTCGTAAAATAATCAATCACTTTATTCCTGACATTAATTCCCAGATCTTTTAAGTCTGCAAGACATCGTTCCAACAGTTTTTCTTTGGGACAATTCCATATCTCATCATTTTCATCACAGGGTATTTCAAGCATGATGGATGTTTTACCCTCCGGTGCACTGAAGGGGCTTCGGCGTTTTGGCTCCTGGATGCGCGTCATAATATACTTCCCTTCAGAAACATACATCCATGTATTATCGCTGATATCCGGGAGATCGACGAGGATATTGAGAAACCTTACGGAACGGAATTTCAGTGCAGACGCACTGTTCAAAATCTCACCTGTAAGGTGTTCCGGAAATGACTTTACAAGGTCCGGCAGTGGTATAGTGGAAATAACAGCATCACAGTCAATTGTTTTTATCATACCGTGCTGGACATAGGACACACTTTCTATGCTATTATTTTGTACGTTTATCGCAGAAACCGCAGCATTCAGAACTATCTTTCCACCCATCTTTGAGATTTCACCACTCATAATATCGAACATCTGCCCTATACCCTTTTTCGGATAAAAATATCCTTTAGCATAGGTTCGGGGCGTACCCTTTTTTAATTTAAAAAGACGGAAAAGCACATCCTTAAGATTTAATAAAGATATCCTTTGATATGCCCAATCAGATGATATAAGTTTAGGAGAAATCCCCCACAATTTCTCAGTATAGGGACCAAAAAACAGGTTATAAAGTGTCCGGCCGAAACGGTTAACAATCCAATCTTCAAAAGAAGCATCCTTTTTCCGGAAGAGAGCCTTGGAGAGGGCAGCGGCCACATATGCAGTAAATGCCTTTAGATTAGTCCAGAGATCCATCTTTAAGAAAATGTCCTTAGCTGATAGGGGATAATCAAAAGTCTTGCCTTTTAGGAGGATAACGCTCTTTCGATTTGAGGTTAACAACTCATCGCCCATCATCTTGCAGACATTATCAACAAGTTCCCTGTTCTTTGAAATAAAACGGTGTCCTCCAAGGTCAAAACGAAAGCCTTTGTATTCATTGGTAATACACAGCCCTCCGGCCTTAGAATCTTTTTCAATTACCGTAACATCATGTCCGCATCCGGATAATTCCCAGGCAGCCGACAACCCACAAGGCCCACCACCAAGCACCACTATATTTTTCTTCATTTTCAGCACTCCCTTGAAGACACGAATATAGATTTTCAAAGCCATATATATGCAATATTCGTATACTTATAATCTATATTCCCAAAATCAAAAATTTAGAAATACGTCGCAACGGAAAACAAAAATGCGTTATTTGCTACATCAGGCATGTCTTTTTCTTCCATATTAATCTGGTAATCCAGCTTAAATACTGTATCTTCAGTGTAGCGATAATTGAAACCAGGTGTAAGCCGGTTTCTCAGCCAATGAACACTTTCAAAGCCATCATCCCTGCCGGCCGTCTGTACCTGGTCCCATCGAAGGGCCGCTGTAAAAGTTGAGTCCTCCGTAAATATTCCAGGAGACCAGTCTTTTAATATAGAAGGCATAAAATGATATCTGGCCTCTATATAATATCCCCACATATCGTCAGTAATGCCGGAAGCTTCTGCAAAACTATCGGTTTCTATAAATGCATAAGCACCTTCTCCTACCAGCTCAAACGGGCCTCTTTGATAAGCAAAATCCAGGGCTGAAATTGTCAACTGATTTTCATTTCCCTGATCATATCTGACTGTGTAAGCAGATCCGCCAAACTCTAAACCGATGAATGGACTAAAGGCCACACGACCTACGACACCGGGACTCTTATTATAGTTATCATGGAAATACGCACCTCCAGCCCCCTTAGAACCCCTTATACCATTCGTTTCACCAATTCTTACAGTTCCATCGTCATCCAGACCATTAAATACACCATTTATAACATAAATTTCGTAATCAAGCTTACTCAGCTCTGACGGATAAAAAGTACCAAAAAAGCCCATTCCCAAGTCCGTAAGGGTTGTCGGAATAATCAACTGATCTACGAGTGGGCGGTCAGTAAAGTCCTGCAGAGGGGAATCGTGCACTAAATTAAACTTCCCCAATGGCGTAAGGAGAAATCCACCTCTCCAATTAATCCAATCGTTTATCAAAAAATCAACCGTAGCAAATTCCAAAATTACTTCACCGGACCTGCCGCCTCCCACACCACCAAACTCAAACTCTATCTCCGCGGCAAGTTTCACACGGTCTGATATATCTGAATATATAAAGGGTATAAATCTCTTTTGTGTAAAACCGTGAGGGGCATCTTCGTTTTCAGGGGCCCTGAATTCAAAATCCATATAACCACCCAGATAGGTATTCCTTCCAAACCTCCTCAAGAATGGCTTGGTGTATACACCCCCGAAGGTTGGGGCAAGTTTCTTTTCAGCCAGCTCACTTGCCTTCTTTGCCAAATAAGATTCTTCTGCAATGTGCCTGCCTCCATCTTCCCCGACATGTTCTCTGACAGACGGAGGCACCTCAACTACTTCCCCGTTTACAACTTTTACATCTTTTTTCTGTACCTCTTCCCTTAATAACGCAATATCTTTATCTTTTTGCGCGTCTTTTTCAATCTGTTGTATAAGCAAAGCCTTTATTTCTCTTAATTCATTTTCAAGTGTCTCTACTTTACTCTTTAGCGCCTCAGTTTCAGGAGATTCTGCAAAGGTATTTAGACAAAAAACAGATAATATTATCAAAGGCACCACAAAAAAAATAAAGTATCGCATAACAAAAACTCTCCTTTTTATCAATTAAAATGCTTTATTAAGCCGTAAATACATACTGAGACTCATTCTCAGTTTTTGGCATTATATGTCTGCATTAAAGAATTGTCAAGGGTAAAAATGATCCATTAATAAAAAAAGGTTGTGCAATAAATTTATTGCACAACCTTTTTAAAGAATTTACCGCAGGCGTTATTACCTAATCAACTACTGATAGAAATTCCCCTGAGATGGAATTATCATTCGTATAGATCGTAGGCATATAAAAAGTATTTTCCGCAGCCTGATCAATCTTTTGGTTACACTTTTGGCAACGTCTGTTATGCGGGCCCCTGCTTACGAACTTCTTTCCACACATCAGACATGTCCTCTCGGCTCTGTCAGTATAAACATTTTTTAAGGAAAGGCTCTTCTCGTTGTATTTTTTCGAACTTTTACGTTTTGGTTTCTCTTTTTGTTGTACACCCATCAATGTACCCCTAAGAAAAGTTAACATAATATAAATCACAGTCTAAAACAAGACTACGTTTCACATTGTTCCAATATTTAAATTATTTTTTCTTGTTTTTTCCACAGAAGATACGTACAATATGAATGTGTCGTTTCAAAATCTCAAACCGCATTAGTTACTTTACGGGGCGTAGCGCAGTTTGGCTAGCGCGCCTGCCTTGGGAGCAGGAGGTCGGAGGTTCAAATCCTCTCGCCCCGACCATATAACAATGAGTATATTCATCTTGTATGTCTTTTACCTCAACTGTGAAATGTAATGCTTACCTGCCTTTTCCTCCCTTTCTTTTTAAAGTTCATAAGTTAACCACTTCGTATCTTCTTTTTTTCTTTAGATCACGCGTGTCTAACTACTGAGGTAATGTTGTTAGAAAAATATATGCCAATCCACGCTAAAAGAAAAAATATTTAGAACCTTACTCCGGAAATAAACTTTTACAAGTTTTCCGGACACAAAATTAAGAAAGAGTTCATACTTCCTATTGGGATATATTCTGGAAAAAACGATGCTGCTGTAACTATTGAGAGATAAGAGTTTGTCAGTAAGGTGGATAATAAGGAGGAGCGAGGTATGACCATACAAAACAGTTAGCAAAACTTAGCAGAGAGTTCTCGTCTGATATAAGGAAAAAATTTAAACGCCCTGAACATCTATATCATTCAACTAAATTTTAGTATCAAGTAGAGGTCATGAATTATTGCGATAAAACGATAAAAAGTGTGACATGACACAGAAATGTGCCATTACAAAAGTGTGACTGGCACAAATTAGAGGATCAATTTAGTTAAACCTCATCGACTTTACTGTGACGACTACGCAGGGTGAACTTTAGTAATTGTACAAACGGGAAATGAACATAAACGTCTTTTTGATCTTACAGGGTAAGGGCGAACACAAGGTTCGCCCCTACACCAAAATTTGGCAACTATATACGCTGAGTTCACCTTCTTTGATGCATATCTTTATAACAGGCCAATAAGCCTATGAAAAATAAAGAGTTACTGAATTTACCCTTAAATGGTTAAAAATTACAAGTCTTATGTTTCAAATAACTTAACAGGTTCATCCTTACCTGCGGTTAAAGACAAGCTGCAAGGCAGATTTTAACGATTCAGACTTTAAAGGTTATATAAATAATCAGTAAATACAACTAACTGAAGGAAAAGAAATAAGTACAATTATTTAGATTTTGGTTTTAGTTTTTTAGATTTTACTACTTTTTTGACTGTTTTTTTTGGCTTTGCTTTTGGTATGGGTGATGGATGACAGAGTAGTTCACGTTTAGGAGCAAGCCGACCACAAGAATCACAAGCATATTTTAAATTAACGACTCTTGGTGCACATACGTGTCTGGGGTTACTTGTTACCGTACCACAAAACTTGCAAGATACGGCTCTTTTCGCCGGTATCGGATTACAAAGATGTCCTTTATCGGCAGTTACCAAACCACATGTCTGACAGGTGTATATATTATTCATAAATTACCCCTCTATTTTATCCTTTGGTTTCTGATTAGACATATAAAACGTTAAAATATAATGCAATACATCTTCTTCCTTCCGGAAGACTTTCCTGAGAAAGGGAATGGCCTCCGTAACATTCCCCTGCTTTAAAAATATCAAACCGATATTGCCATAAGCCGCCATCAAATGTACATCTAACTGAATAGATCTTTTATATTCTTCTATAGCTAAATCATAATCTCCCTTTCTATAGTAAACAGTTCCCAAATTGTTATGCAGTGCTGCATTGTCTGGATTATTATTAATAAGGGTCTTGTACTCTTTTATTGCAAGGGCATATTCTTCTTTTGTTTTATATGCCAGTGCAAGCGCAGCGCGTATCTCATCGTTTGAGGGAAATTCTTCCAGTGCCTCTTTGTATATTGAAATAGCATTATCATATTCCATGAGATCAAAAAATCTGTTTCCCCTTAATAACAAACGGACATCATAAGAGACACTAGTTGACCAGCACCAAACCCCGGCGGATAAGATTAGTAAACATACGGTCAATAACTTTCTTTTCTGCTGTCCAGCTTCTGATAGCAGTATTCTTCTGCCTTGAAGGAGCCTGATAATTAGAACACCAAAACATAGACCCCATACAGCACCGAGAAACGTTTGAAAACTTCCTAACCACAGTTGCGTATAATATGCAATAATCAACCCGCAGAAAATCAGGATGACTTCACAATACCAGTTGTAATTGGAATTCACAGGAATTAGCCAATTAAACCGGCGTGTAATAGAGGCTGCATTCAAACCCCACCGATAACGCAGTGTACTATTTGGACAGGCGTTTTTACAGGCAAGACAGCGAATACAGTGTGTATTAACGACAGCGTTGTACCGGGCAATTTCTTCATGTACCTGTATCCCCATGGTACAACTTTTCGTGCAGCTCATGCATCCTTTACATTCGCTAACCTTGCGAATACGCCAGAAACTGAAATTATCGAATACTGCAAGCATGGCTGCCCATGGACATACATACCTGCAGAACGCCCTCGACCCCATTAGGTAAATAATCAGAAATGCATCAAATAAGATAAACAGCGCAATAATAACAGGACTTCTGGGAAGATCTACTGTCATTACCTGCGTATCTCTGATATTTATGTGAAATTGGGGTAAATCGTAGATAAGCCAAAATTCATAAATTGCAGCTAACGTCTTTAGAAGGAAGACGTACTGGATGATATTTGCCCTTGAATGGATAATATTGGGATTTATCCCGAATATATTAAGGAGCTTTAATGCCCCCTCCTGAAAAAAAGCAAAGTGGCATCCCCATCCACAAAATAATCTACCGAAAAAAACCGTAATAAAAATTACAAAAATAAAAAATATGGCGGCAGAGTTTAATAAACCCATACCGAAAAGGCTAACCACTCCATTTAAACTAAAAGTTCCAACTCTCTGATAACCAAGCTTGTACCATAATACAAGGTGAACAATAATGAGTATATTTACGGCAAATAATACGATTAGTCTTTTCTTATTGATATTCATACTGCCAGAACCAAAATAGAACTATTCTTCTGTAAACAGCATCGTCACCTTTAAACTTCCAATATCTTTTACGCCTCCCTGGAAGGTATAAAAACCAGGCCTGCCAAGTGTATCATAGATGTAAGCATAATATGTAGAAGAAGCAGGGATAGTAATAACCTCTTTTTCAACGCCTCCTCTCGGTCCGGAGAGTCGAAAAGTTACCGTTACATCCTTGTCATTACCACTATAATTGATTATGACGACGCCCATATATAATTTCTCAAAGGTTGTATATTCAAACTTAAGGGATATGGGTTGTGACACAGGCAAGTCCGAAGTAGCAAAGGCTCCCATTAATTTAATAATATCCCCCTTTGCATTTTTTTTATTGTCCGTATTATGTATAGCGTACCCTTGGATTTTAGTCAAAGAACCCTCTTGTATTTCACCAAACAGCAGAGTAGATTGGAGAAAAAACGAGGTTAAAACCGGTATAGAAAACAAAAATATTTTATGAATCCCGCGTTTTTCACTTGCAGCTTCTCTACACATCTATCTTCTCCTTTAATAT
>CAZPUD010000133.1:0-10644 GCA_964589115.1 uncultured candidatus Brocadiaceae bacterium
ATGCTAAACGTTTCGGTTCAATCGTGGACGATTGAACCAACTCTGAAACTTTTAATTTCCTATACATTAAATTAGGCCTTCGGCAACTTTATCAATGTGACACAGTAGCTTGAGGCACAAAACCCAACGAAAACGCCGGAGGCACTTCGGACATTTCCTGTTGGGTTTCGCTCCACTCAACCCAACCTACTTGACTCGAAATACAGAACTTTGTGAGTAACTACCTAAATTTCATCATCGTCATCCAAATCATCATCAAGATCGATATCTGAACTGTCTTTGTCCATAAATTTACGTTTATCTTCATTAAAGATATCTTTAATTGCATCTTGATTCTTTCTAAACCAGTCAACGTATCCTAATCCAATAACCTTACCCTGTGCAATTACAGCAATGACGTCTTCCCGGTATAGTCCTATCGATTCTAAATCTTCATTGAAGACAATTACTGCTATTCTGTTTGAAAGCCGGTCAAAAAAGAACTTACGTGCAGCATCTGAAAGGAAACGTAGTCCTTTTTCTTCTATAATGAGCCATTGATGATCGGATTGCAGTGCATTTAACATTGCCAGCGCAAATTTTATATCAGGCCCAAAATATTCCCAGGCCTCTCCACTTACAGGAAATTCAAAGTTACCGGTTAATTGCCCTTTATATTTTTCCCACAACCCTACTTGTTCCATATCTTTTCTTAAATCATCGGAGTTGTAAAAGGATGGAAAGCCAAATGATTCTTTTAACGAGCGCCTTGGATAACTATTATATTTCGAAGTAACAAACAACATTGAACCAAGTGCAAATTTAGCTTCCTCCTGCGAGTAATTCAACGTACAGCCTAACAAAAAAGACAAGGTATAACGATTTAATACAATAGGATTAATGATACCGACCCTGTTACCTTCCTTTATATCAAATCTATCCAGCGAGCCTTCTATAGGCGGGTTTGCAGATACAAGTAACGAGTATTTTGGAAGTTGTATTGCTTTTTCCTTATTCTGCAAACTTACCGTAGACTCAAGAAATTGAAAATATCTTTTTAGTTGGGGATAAAACCGGTTTATACTTGTTATCTTCGTATTTATTTGTCTGACGTTCGTTATCATATAACGCAAAGCCACGAGGTAAACAATCAATTTCTCCCATCCCTGTCTCTCAAAAATAGTCTTTTCCCCTAAAATGAGCAGGATCATGAATACTGCCGCGGCAAAGAGGATATTACTAATCAGACGACTATACTCCAGCGTCTTTAATCGCCCAATGTATGCATCTAAAAACTTCTTTGGGGCACCAGACGAAAAGAAATTATTCTCCAGCCATGATTCATCCTCCCGTGATAGGACAGCAATTGTTTTTTGTCTCATTATTACTTGCAGGTATTCCCTGTTTGCCGGCTTAGAAAACCTTTCCATTAGTGAAGTGTTTTTAGCGGCTGTAGTACTTACTCTATAGAGGAATACAGCAGAGATCCCGATAAGGATAAAAATTAAGAACGTTAAAAAAGGGTTAATATATAGTAAAGCCCCAATTGATACCAAAAAGGTGACGAAGGGTATTACCAGATCCATAAGCATCCACAACGCCCTGCCGCAAAACCTGGCATCTTTCCTGGCTAGTTTCGATATAATTTTATCATTATTAAAATCCTGTTCAAATGGGGCCCATATTTTAAAACTGGAACCAAATAAAATAAAAATTCTCTTTGAACAAAATTCCTCATATTTACGCCTGAATGTCAGGCTTTTTGTCCTGGAAAAAAATGTCAGCCATGCAGCAAGTAATAGAAAAAACAGTACAACAGCACCACATACAAAAAGGAATATGATAGAATTGCGGACATCAAATTCATAAAATATCAGGTCTATTGATGCGCCTTTTTCCATTGCTTTTGCGTAATAAAGAACCACACCAATAGTTAATATCTGGAAAGAAATACCGAGGAAACCTGTAATAAGAATAAAGAATGACTCTTTCTTAAACCTTAAAACCGAATCAACAATTAACCATCTGAAAACAGAGTGATACTGATGGAAGGTATTTAGAAATTTATTTAGTTGCGATTGTAAATAATTATTTATTTTCACGTAAAAGTCGTATAATTACTAGAAATTTTGGTAACAATTTAATCTTTTTAAAAATCACCGCATGGATGATACTTATTGTAGAGGCAGGTTTCAAACCTGCCCTACACGGCCAAATTGTTATAAGTTTGTAACTCCGTGTTGGTTCAATCGTCCACGATTGAACCGAAACGTTTCGCATATTTCATATGCCTGAAATAAATCAAAACGTACAGGCATATACTAAACACATGGTTCAATCTACAAGATTGAACCAACCATTGTAACTGCTATCATCAGTGGTAGATATTACTCATCAATATCGTCCGGGATTTCATGCTGGGGTTTAATCTTATACTTTTTAATCTTTCTCCACAGTGTTGTCGTTGATATTCCAAGTATCTGTGCCACCTTTGTCTGGTTACCATCGTATTTATTCAGGGCATCGATAATAGCATTTTTCTCCTGTTCTGCAAGGGTTGTTACAATAAACGATTTCCTCTTCTCATCCTCTAACGGGCCCATATCTACAGCAGTAAATCCTTCTGCGGGGACCAGAAGTTCATTTACATTTATTATCTCGTTCTTCGATAAGGCAACAGCCCTTTCTATCATGTTTTGTAATTCTCTGATATTACCGGGCCAATCGTAGTTCACTAATGCATGCATTGCTTCTTTAGAAAATACCCTTTTTCCCTTTTTCAATTTTTCCATAACCTTATCTAAAAAGTACTCTACTAAAAGCGGAATGTCTTCCCTTCGTTCCCTTAATGGAGGGAGATGAATGCGTATTACATTAATCCTGTAAAACAGATCTTTTCTGAATTTCCCCGATTCAACGGCTTTTTCCAAATTCTCATTAGTAGCAGCAATAACCTTCGCATCTACGTACGTTGCCTTATTTGCCCCAACAGGGCGGATTTCACCATCCTGCAGGAACCTCAGGAGTTTTACCTGGGTGGAAAGTGAGGTTTCACCAATTTCATCCAGCAGGATAGACCCCTTTTGGGCCTGCTGAAACAGCCCGATCTTGTCCCTGATGGCGCCGGTAAAGGCGCCTCTTACATGCCCAAACAACTCACTTTCCTGTAAATTTTCAGGTAATGCGCCACAATTAATAACAACAAACGGACCATCTTTTCGCGGGCTGTTATAATGGATTGCCCTCGCAATCAATTCCTTTCCCGTTCCGCTTTCCCCGGTTATCAGAACGGTACTTTCTGTCCGGCACACATGTGATGTTATTTTGAGCACTTCCAGCATGGCGGTGGAATTGCCCACGATGCCCTCAAATTTATACTTTTCCCTGATCTCGCCTTCCAGATATCTGACCCTGTCTTTCAGATACTTCTTTTCGATCGCTTTTTTTGCAACTTTTAAAATCTCCTGGTGACGAAACGGTTTTGTCACATAATCATAGGCACCGTCACGGATTGCCTGAACTGCCGTGCTGATTGTACCATAAGCAGTGATAAGTACAACTTCTGTAGAAGGATTCGAGGTCTTCGCCGCCTTGAGTACTTCCAGACCATCCACTTTTTTCATTTTCAGGTCTGTAACGACCAGGTCATATTCATTATTATTACATAATTTTTGAATTGCCTCTTCTCCATTTGATGCGCATTCCACCCGATATCCCTCATCCTTAAATGCAATCATAAGGGATTCTCTCATTGCATCCTGATCTTCTACAACAAGTATTTTACCGTCTTCCATACTTCATTATCCTATAAAAATGTTATCATATACTACCTCTTTTTCATTCCCAACAGGCCCAACAGGCAATTTAATATAAAAAGTCGTTCCTCTGCCTTCTTTGCTTTTTACATCGATCGTACCGCCGTGGTCATCAATAATCTGCTGGACTACAGAAAGACCCAAACCGGTTCCTTCCGATTTTGTAGTATAAAAAGGTTCAAATATCTTGCCTAACTCCTTCAGTGATATCCCAAGCCCTGTATCCGTTATCACGACTTCGACAGCATCCCTTAAAAATAACGTCGCTTTCCTTACTGTTACTCTGATCTGTCCGCCGTTGGGCATGGCATCAAGGGCGTTTATAAATAAATTCCAGAACACCTGATGGATTAAATCCATATCAATATAAACCCTTGGCAATATGCTCTCGTAAACCTCTTTTATCTCTACCCGATCAGTATACCGGCTGTCCTGTTCCAGGAGGAAGATAGTGCTTTTAATCACTTCCCTAATATCCTGTAAAGAAAAAGAAGGTTCTCTCGGATGAGCAAACGTCAGAAAATCGCTGATAATCCGGTCAAGCCTCTCAGACTGTTCTACAATCATCTCTAATAAATTTTTATCCTGACCTGCCAATTTCAAATGAGTGTCTAAAATTCCGACTGAATTGCATATTGCCCCAAGCGGATTCCTTATCTCATGTGCTATTGCTGCGGCCAGTTCACCCATAGATGCTAATTTCTCCGACCGGCGCATTTGCTCCTCCAGCTTTTTTCTTTCTGTAATATCTCTTACAAATGCCCTTGTACAAATACATTCTCCTGTCTTATTATAAAGGCCGGTCCCGTTGATCTCTACGTTGATCTCTTTGCCGGACTTTGATAAAAAAACGGTCTCCAGTTCACTAACCCCGGCCTCTATAATCCGTTTAATATGTCTCTTTATTTCTTCGCGATACTCATTCGGAACAATATCCTCAAGTGTCATCTGTCTCATTTCCTCAAGGGAGTATCCCAATTTAGTTAATTCCGTTCTGTTTACGTGAATAAATCTCCCTTCAGGACTAATCTCATGAATCATCTCCGGCGCATTTTCTACAAGGTCTCTATATTTCTTTTCTGATTCTTTTATAGACACAAAAAGCTTCGCATTTTCAATAGCGATGGCTAATTGCGGAGTAATTTGATTTAACAAACTTATGTGTATCTCTGAAAAAGCATTCTGTTTCTTACTTCCCAGGGTAATCGTTCCAATGGTAACACCTTTCGATTTTAAGGGTGAACAGAGATAAGAATGTATACCTTTTTTATTCAATTCCCTATCAATCAAATACTTCCCCTCGGATGTATCGGTAACGCAAACAGGTACACCCCTCCTGATAGCACCTCCCTGTGCCGTTGTACCAAAGGAGTTTCCCGGGGTCTTTAACCAATTTGTGCATAATATGCCTTCAACGATGTTTGAATCTTCCGTAATCTCCACTCCATCGATAAAACATGCCACACCCAGCCAGGTAAAATCAATCATTCTCCTCAGTTCCATGTAAATATTCCTGTAGACCTCTTTTATTTCCAGACCTGAAGCGATCATTTTATTAATATTATTTACAATCTCCTTTTCAAGCGTTACCAATTTCTCTTTGGTGATATCTTTAGATATTACAACAAAACCAATTGGCTGGCCATTCTCATCGCGGCGTAATGTAAAAGTAACATGGGCAGGAAAGACTTCACCGCTCTTTCTTTTTCTCATCACCTCCCCTTCGTACCGCCCCGTCCTGCGTGCCTCTTCTAAAATACGGTCTACCATTCCTGACCTTATATCCTCCCCGGTATGAAGCATTCTTACATTAGCCGTACCAATTACTTCTTCAGCTTTGTAGCCGTATATCAGATCAGCCCCTTTGTTAAATGCAAGGATATTACCTTCAAGATCCTCTGCAATAATCGAATATTCAGTAGAACCGGCCAATATACTATTCAAGAAATTAGTTGCGGCCTGCAGTTTAAGCGTTCTTTCTTTCACCATATTCTCGAGGCCGGTTGTGTAATTCCTTAATGTAACTGTTTTTTCCTCCAGGGCCTCCGCCATTACATTAAACGCATGCGCCAGTTCGCTTATCTCACTTTTACCACGAACTTTTACCCTCTGACCCAGTTCACCACTTGTTATCTTTTTTGTTGCTTCCGTTATGTTAAGAATAGGGGCAGAAATTCTTTTGCCGAGATAGAACGCAAAAAGTGTCAGGGGGAAGGCCAGTACCAATAACATTGAAAGAACAAACTTCTTTAAACCATATGCTGCCTCGTATCCTTCCAGGATATTAATCTGTGCAATCAGGCCGCAGTCATATTCCGGGATCCAGCACCATGCACCCAGGACTTTTGTACCATCATAATTTATGTAGCCTTCTGTATCATATCCGTCCTGACAGTTCAGGCATTTTTGTACTCCGTCTGTAAGCATTCCTGTGCGGGGATTTACCACCCTTAATTCCAATGCCGTCCTCCGCTGAATTAGACCCGCCTTTTTCATCTCATCCGAAAACCGCGATTCCGTTAGCATGAAACCTTCCCTGTTAATAAGAAAGGTCTCTCCTGTCTTTCCCAATTTCGCGCTTTTCATAATTTCACTAAGGGATACAGGGTCTACCCTAAAAACAACTGCACCTATGATAACATTATCGGTCCCTATAAGAGGGGCAGATATAAACATTGTCAGACTATTACCGCCAATTCTCTTATTTTCACTTCCGGCCTGAATAAAAGGCTGAATCTTCGATATAAAGACATTTCCATTCAACGCCTCTCTGCAGTAATCGGAGCCCATGATATTGGACCCAACCCATTCTTTTTCTGTAGAAACTACTACAGTTCCATCAGTTGATGTTATACAAACACCCTGATGTCCATGATCCTTTTTCAACATTTCAATATAATCATAGAGTTTGAGAAAATTACCATCTTCACCGTGTATATCACGTCCCAATATGGTAGAAATGTTTTTGCTTACGACCTTTGCATCATGCCTCCTCTCCTCAAACCACATCCTTAAAATCTCCACCTGTTTCTGCTTTACCCCTTCCAGATTCCTTATTAATGCCTCTTCCAAATCCTTCTGTGCTTTCGGAAATGCCATAAACCTCAGCAGCAACAAAGGCACAAACAAGCACAATAAGAATATTATTATTAACTTGGTTTTTATAGATCTAAGTGAGAGCATTTTGTTGTTTTATACGGGTAATGTATAAAAGTCCATCTGATAAAGAATAATTATAAGGAAACGGGCAAAGCACATCACTTAACCTGCTAATGGTATAGTGATACATCTTTTCTGCCTCTTGCGGTGACATACCATGTTCCACCTCGTAAAAATAACCCAATCCTAAATCTTCACTTTTAAGTGTTTTTAAACTTTTTAATCCATATCCCGCAGGGTTATAGGTGATTGGAGAATCCTTCTCCATTCCGAAAAGGGACGGCAGACACGAGAAACCAAACGAATCTAAATATTCCTTGCGAGTTACAAAATCAAGTGTCTCCATCACTTCTTTTTCAGTTTCTGTAGGAAATCCAACAATTATATAGAGATGAAACGATATGCCTGCTTGCAGGCATTTATCTAATATCCTTTTTACAACTTCGGCCTTTATACCCTTTTTCATTAAGTCCAATACACGCTGGCTGTATGATTCCAGGCCAAACACCAATTTCTGGCATCCGGACTTTGACATCGTTTCCAGCAAATCATTATCAAGGACGTTCTCAAACCGCACCCCACCCATCCACTTTATATTGCACCGGTTTTTCAGCAGGCTTTGAGATATCTCTCTCAGTGTATTAATGGGAACAGATTCATCTGTAAAAAAGAAATATGGTGTATGGTACTTTTGAGAAAGTGTTTGGATATCTTTCATGAGCAATTCCGTCCGGCGTAAACGAAAGTTCCTGTGGTCAAGATGCAAATTACAGAAGGAACATTTCCTGTAATAACAACCACGTGACGTTTGTACAGGTAAAACAGTTGCAGGGGAATGATACAATTTTAACGGAAGTCCGTCAAAGTCCGGCGTAGGCAGTGCATTCAGGTCTTCCGTGCAGAATGGTTCATTGACCTTCGTTTCATGATTTTCCCGATAAATCAAATTAGGCACTTTTTTAAAGTCACGCTTGCCGTCCACCTGTCTTGCAAGTTCCAGCAGGGCATGTTCGCCTTCGTAAACGATAAAGCTGTCAACAATCGAAAACAGCATATTTACCCTTTGCAAATTCTCGATAAGCTTTGTAAAAACACTTCCGCCTACTGTAATGTGTATTTCCTTATTTTGATCTTTTATCAGTTTCGCTAGTGTTAAGCCCGGAATAATCTGAGAGGTATTGGTAATAGAGATCCCTGCTAAATCCGGAGGAGATCCGAGAATTGAAGAAAGTATATGAGTCTTATAAAGATGGAGAAAGATATTTTCTCTTTCATCGTCCAGTGCCCTAAAAATTTCTTGTGATGAATATACTGAATACCGCATGTCATTATTGAGCGCACTCAATGATGAAGGATAATAAAGCGCAGACATAACCCTGAGGGACTCATTGATGATATGGACACTTTCCATATACCTTTCAAGATCATAAAAATCTTCTGATCTCAGGATATCTTTTGCAGGTTCGATTTTATTTATTATCTCAGGAATGGTTTCTGCCGCTTCGTGTAAGGCATGATATTTTTCCCGATAGTACGGGGAGCTTCCTGATACTCCTTCACTGCGCCTTAGTTCATCAATAATATTCCGGTAAAATTCGTTACAGGTATCCCTGGAAAGGAGTATGTCCAGTAACTCAATATTCATGTCCCTCTGTACAACATCACCAATACCATTTTGCCGTAGAAATGCTGTTAAAGAGGGTAAACTGAGATATGGCTGCGAGGGATGCCATGATGGAGGGAATAATAACAATACTTTCATTATTTCACCTTTTTCTAAAAATCTTACCGCAAAGACGCAAAGATATTATTTTTTATAAAGTTGATGCTGGAATTCCTGAAAACTTTTGATTTTCTTACTGAAGACACCTCTTCTGTAAAGGTTTTTTCTCTTTTAAGTCTTCCCTTTGCGCTCTTTGCGTCTTTGCGGTGAAAAGGATTTATACGATAATTACGTCTCTGCCTTTGGGGTATCAGCGGATTTTATCTTTGGCGGCATAATTGAATCGAGGTGTAATGACTGCCTGCCGGCCAGGATATCCATCTGCTTCTGGGCCTGTATCTTCACAGGTAAACCATATATCTTAATAAATCCAAGAGACGCATCGTGATCAAATCCGTCTTCTTTTTGATAAGTTGCTAATTTCTCACTATAAAGGGACAAAGGTGATTTACGTCCCACCACCGTACATGTACCTTTCGACAATCTTACCCGAATTGTCCCCTTCATAAGGCGCTGATTGCTTAATATATAGGCCACTAGATCCTGGTGAAAAGCAGAGAACCAAAGCCCGTTATAGATCAAATCTGCATAGTGTGCAGAAACAATGTCCTTAAACCTTAACGCATCCTTTGTCATGATCATACCTTCTAATGCCCTGTGAGCAGTATGCAGTATAACAGCAGCAGGTGATTCATAAATTTCTCTTGATTTGATGCCAACAAGCCGGTTTTCTAAATGATCAATACGGCCAACACCGTGCTTCCCACCCCTTGCATTCAGGGTATTAATAAGGGTAACGCCATCCATCTCTTCATCATTTAAGGCAACAGGGATACCTCTTTCAAAATGAATGTCGATATATTCCGGCTCATCAGGGGTATCTTTCGGGTTCTTTGTCCATTTATAAACGTCTTCCGGCGGTTCTGTCCATGGGTCTTCCAATACACCGCACTCAATACTTCTTCCCCAAAGGTTTTCGTCTGTACTATATGGACTTTTAATCTTTGCTTCTACAGGAATATTATGCTCTTCGGCATATTTAATCTCTTCGTCACGCGTCATCTTCCACTCCCGTACAGGGGCAATAATCTGCAGCTTGGGATCGAGTACCTGGAGAGATACATCGAGCCGCACCTGGTCATTTCCTTTTCCTGTACAACCATGGGATACAGCATCTGCACCCTCTTCATGTGCTACATCTGCTAATAATTTTGCAATCAGCGGCCTGCCTAACGCTGTTGCCAGTGGATATACACCTTCATACAGGGCACCTGCCTGTAAGGCAGGAAATATGAAATACTTGACAAAGGTATCTTTTGCATCAATGACAACAGCCTTCTTTGCACCGATTTTTAATGCCTTCTGGCGAATAGATTCTAAATCCTTCACAGCACCAAGGTCAATGGTCACCGTAATAACATCCATATGGTATTTTTCGGGAATCCATTTGATTGCCACAGAGGTATCCAGACCGCCCGAGTAGGCCAATACCACCTTTTTCCGTTGTTCAGACATGTGGGTAAAAATCTCCTAAAAGTTTACAGATAACAACCCAGAGACATAGAGAAGAAATAACGAAATAAAGATATTACATAACAATTTAACATTAGCGTTAATTAGGTATTTTACATAGATTTATAACAGCACCATTTCAAAATGAAATTATATCAAACAAGAGGTAATAATCAAAATTATTTTAAATTTTTGCTTGAATTAAAGATAATATGCATGTTACATGATAAATAGATACAGTACGATAAGGGCAAACTCTGAGCAATCAGGGGGCGCAAAGTAAAGGGTCTTACATCCCCAGTAAATTCATCTTAATAAAGGGGAAAAAGGCAATTAAAGAAAAAGACAGCCTTACTGCCGAAGATTTCTAACAAAACATCTTTGCAGTAAGGCTTCTTTATTTTAATGTATAGGAATTTCAAAGTTTCAGAGTTGGTTCAATCGTCCACGATTGAA
>CAZPUD010000134.1:0-10589 GCA_964589115.1 uncultured candidatus Brocadiaceae bacterium
ATGGCTTTATCGCTCAGACCTTATTATATCAACAAATGAAAAAATGGATTCCCTGCTAAGGCATCACGCCTCGTGGCTCAGGGAGATAAGTCTTATCGTAGCAGATGAAGTCCATCTCCTTGCAGATTCTCACAGGGGACCAACCCTTGAGATAGTGCTTACCCGTCTGAAGTGGATAAACCCTAAACTAAGGTTTATAGCCCTGAGCGCTACAATACCCAATGCAGCCGATATTGCCAATTGGCTTGATGCAAAGCTTATAGAATCCAACTGGAGGCCGGTTCCCCTGAAAGAAGGTGTATATTTTGATGGTACTATCAAGTTCCACGGGGATGGCATAAAACAGATACCGAAAGAAAGCAGTCTTGATGCCCTGAACCTTGCCCTTGAGACTTTAAAAGACGGCGGGCAAGCGCTTGTCTTTTTAAATACAAGGAAATCCACAGAGGCGATGGCCCACAAGGCTACATCATTCGTTTCTCAAATATTCTCCAATCAGGAAATGGAATTCTTAAAGAGGCTCTCACAGGAGGTTCTTGAGGCATCTCCGGAACCAACCAAACTTTGTAAAAAACTTGCTGAATGTGTAAGTTATGGGATCGCCTTCCACCATGCAGGCATTAATTCCTCACAAAGAAGGATCGTTGAAGATTCTTTCAGGGCTAATAAGATAAAACTACTCACCTCAACTACTACGCTGGCAATGGGCCTCAACCTCCCATCCAGAAGGGTTATCGTAAGGGATTGGTGGAGGTATGAGCAAGGGCTTGGTATGCAGCCTGTTCCGGTTATAGAAATAAAGCAAATGTCGGGAAGGGCGGGAAGACCCGGATTTGATGAATATGGAGAAGCCATTCTCATTGCCAAAAACAAGGGGGATGATGATTATTTACTTGAAAACTATATAAAAGGAACACTTGAAAAGACAGAATCCCAACTGGCTAATGAGCCTGCCCTGAGAGCACATGTCCTTGCATCGATTGCAGGCACGTTCATAAGGAGCAGGGCTGAGCTGATGGATTTCTTCAAAAAAACCTATTTTGCCCGGCAAAGAGAAATCGAATATCTTTCGCACATAATCGAGAGAATAGTGGATTTCCTTATTCGTGAAGAAATGGTCTCCGAGAAAAACGGTATTTATGCTACACGATTTGGACGCCGTGTTTCGGAACTTTACATAGATCCATTAACCGGAGTAATCATAAGAGACGCCTTTCACCTGCCAAAAGAGAAAAGTTTATTGCCATTATTTCATACAATAGCTCACACACCCGATATGATGTCACTTCCACTCAGGAAAAAAGATTACGAAGAGATGATGGATATATTCTACAAACATACCGACGAGCTTTTGATTACCGAAGAGGAAAATTACCCATCAGAAAAAATCCTTTCAGAACTGAAGGTTGCCTCCGTATTGATGGAATGGATTGAAGAGAAACACGAGGATACTATAGTAAGCCGTTTCAATATAGGACCCGGTGACCTCCATGCCCTTGTGGAACTTTCCGACTGGCTTCTATACGCTGCATCTGAAATATGCAAGGTCTTCAAACTGCATGAAATTGAAAAACCCCTCTCCCTTCTACGAGTAAGGGTATTGTACGGCATCAGAGAAGAGATCCTCCAGCTTGTTACCTTAAAAGGAATAGGAAGGGTAAGGGCAAGAAGTCTTTACCACGCCGGATATAAGACCCTACGGGATATTAAAGAAGCCCGTGTTGAAGATTTGTCTAAAGTTCCGACTATTGGAAGGGCTATTGCAGAAGATGTAAAAAGACAGGTTTAATGAACATCTTAAATATTGCATTAATTTCTGCGTTAATGTCATTGGTAATTTGAAAATCAACAACACCAACCCAATATTGGGCTTCCGGGGCAATATCACTCTTCGGATATTTTTCTACCACACCTGCAAACTGCGTCCGTGCAGTTTTCAAATCCCTTTTTTCTAAAGCCATTTTAGCAATACCAAACTCCAGTTGAGGAATAAATTCGTCGGACGGCAAAAAGCCGTTAAACCGATGATAATCAGTACCAAAAGAATCCAGGACTATAACAGTTGGTGCCCGTAGGATTCGATATTTACTTTTGATGTCCGGACTTGTTTGTATGTTATATCGTATAAGAAAGATTTTACCCTTTTGATTTTACCCACTTTTCACAGAAAACATAATACCATTTCTTTTTTCTGCAGATTAATATAAAATTGTTCATACGGTACTTACTGCAAATTTTCTCCTGGAGACAGCCATGTCGAACTCGACAGAAAACAAATTTAGTCATGTAAGAAAGCGGGATGGAAGAATTGTGCCTTTTGACCATACACGTATTACGAACGCAGTCTACCATGCTATGCAGGCAAGCAAAGAAGGCGATCTGGAAAAAGATCCGGCACGGGTCTCAGATAAAGTAGTAAAAGAACTCAACAAATATTATCCGGCAGCACATATTCCGCACGTTGAGGAAATCCAGGATCTCGTTGAAGAGACTTTGATTCTGCTTGAATTCCCTAAAACTGCCAAGGCCTATATACTCTACCGGCATGAACGGGCGGAAATCCGCAAAAGGGCTATGGCCGTTCCTGGCCGTATAAGGCAGCTTGTTACGGAAAGCAAAAAATATTTCTCCAATGCACTTGCCGAATTTATCTATTACCGGACCTACTCACGCTGGATCGAAGAGGAAGGAAGACGCGAAACATGGATAGAAACGATAGACCGATACATGAATTTCATGCACGAAAAGTTAGGCAATCGCTTGACCACCGAGGAGTACGAAGCAGTCAGGCAGGCAATCCTGAATCAGCATGTAATGCCTTCCATGCGGCTTTTATGGTCCGCCGGCAAGGCAGCACGGACGAACAACGTTTCGGCATACAACTGCTCATTCATTGCCCCTTCACGTCTAGTGGATTTGTCTGAAATCATGTACCTTTTGATGTCAGGTGTTGGAGTAGGATTCTCCGTAGAAAGCCAAAACGTTCAGCAGCTGCCAATAATTCAAAGGCAGACGGGGGAATTACTTCCAGTACATGAAGTTGGAGACAGCAAAGAAGGCTGGGCAGATGCACTTAAAATCGGACTGCATGCCTGGTACGAGGGAAAAGATATCCAATTTGATTACTCACAGGTCAGACCGGCCGGCTCCCGGCTGCATACTATGGGCGGACGCAGCTCCGGTCCGGGACCACTTCAATCCCTGTTCAATTATGCACGTACAAAAATCCTCGGCGCCCAGGGTAAACGTTTACGCAATATTGATGTACATGATATCATTTGCAAGATCGGTGAGGTAGTAGAAATGGGAGGAGTGCGCCGATCTGCTCTGATATCTTTATCTGATTTTGATGATGATGACATGCGTCAGGCCAAGAGTGGATATTTTTATATTAACGAACCTCAGCGGGCGATGGCGAATAATTCAGCCGTTTATAATGCAAAACCGAGGGCTACTGATTTCCTGAATGAGTGGCTTGCCCTCGCAATGGCTGGTACCGGTGAGCGGGGATTGTTTAACCGCGGCAGCCTGCTTAAACAAATACCAGTCCGCCGCAGGGAAAAATTTGAACCATACTGGATGACAAGCGGTACCAACCCGTGCGGTGAGATTATTTTGCGTTCGAAGCAGTTTTGTAATCTAAGTGAGGTTGTTGCACGTCCGGATGATACTGAAACAACCCTGCTGGAAAAAATCAGGATCGCTTCAATACTTGGTACTTATCAATCCATGCTGACAGACTTTCCCTATCTTTCACCTGAATGGAAAATGAACTGTGAAGAAGAACGGCTCCTTGGAGTCTCTATCACGGGACAATGGGATTCCCCCGTAGTACGTGATCCGAAAACTTTAACAAGGCTAAGGGACCATGCCATCGAAATTAACCGCATATATGCCAAACGGTTTGGTATAAATGAATCAACTGCAGTAACCTGCGTCAAGCCTTCCGGGACTGTTTCTCAACTTGTAAATGCAGCTTCGGGCATGCACCCTCGTTTTGCCAGGTATTATATCAGGAGAGTACGCATCTCCGCAAAGGATCCGTTGTTTATTATGTTAAAAGAACAGAAATTTCCATATTACCCGGAAGTAGGGCAGGATATAGCAACGGCTACAACATATGTGTTAGAATTTCCGGTATATTCTCCGGAAGGGAGCGTAACCGGGAAAGACCTCAATGCTATTGGCCAGCTAGAATACTGGAGAATGGTAAAGGAAAACTATACCGAACATAACCCTTCTGTCACAGTCTCCGTGGAAGAGGATGAATGGATTGAGACGGCACATTGGCTTTACCAGAACTGGGACATGCTCGGCGGGTTATCATTCTTACCAAAGTCAAAAACAGTGTATCATCTTGCACCATTTGAAGAAATCTCAGCAGATGAATACAGAGTGCGTGTTAAAAATCTGCCCAGGATTGATTTTTCTCACATCGTGATATACGAGAAAGAAGATTTCACCGTTGGGGCAAAAGAGTCTGCCTGCCTTGGCAGTATATGTGAAGTTGACCCGGAAGAAGGTGCACTGCCCGGAGGTTCCTCTCCTGGTATGTACAGATAAGTACCTGACCACAAGTTTTAGTAAAGTTTTTCTTCGTGTTCTTCGTGCCCTTCGTGGTTAAAATCCTTTTTCTTATCAGCCTTATGTTTCATCCCGCTAGTGACTTCCTTAAACAGTTCCTTTAGTTTCGCATAGTGCGATCCCTTCCAGTAAATCCTTTCACATTCAGGGCAAATGTAAAATTCATCGTAATATAGTATTGTCTTAGGCTCCAGGCGGTCTAATATTTTAGACTTCCCAACATTCTCTACTATGGCATTACATATCATACACCGGTGAAAAGGTTTTGTCTGGGTATAGAGATCAAACCGATTGAGCACTTCTCTGACCTGCTCTTTTGGATTTTCCGACCGGATGCAGTATCCGTGGGTAATCGCTTTTGAATGCAACAACCGCCTGTCACGAGTTATAATAATACGGTTTTCTGCAAGAGAACGCCGGATAATTTCAATATCATGGTAATCATTACGGTATTCTGTATCGAATCCGAGCATGCGGAGCATTCTGGCAAGTTTTCCGAGATGTACATCCAGAATAAATGCAATTTCACGCAGCGGTTTCTTCCTGAGCCTTACAATGGGTGAAATATCAATACTTTCAAATACGGGGTAAACCGATACAAGATCACCACTCTGCAGCCTGTAATCAAATCCAATGGAAGCCCCGTTTACAATAATAAGTTCAACTTCTGTATGGGGCACGCCAATAGCCTCTATCGGATCTTTTATAGAGGGATTTCCTTTAAATTTGTAGGAAAAGGTTTTTTGTCTCTTACCGTGGGGGAGAAAATCATTTAACTCTGCGTAGAAACGAAAATATGCTATATTTTCGATAAACTGTTTTAAATATTCAGACACGAGAAAATCTATAGTTATTATTTATGGTCCTGATAATAAAAGTGGTATTTTCTTGCTTCGGACATCTTGTGAAATTTCCTGGTTAATTGTCTTTTCAACCACCGCCTAAAAACCGGTATCATGATAAGAAAACCTAGTATGTCAGTTATCAGACCCGGTGTAATAAGCAATGCACCGGCAGTCAAAATAAACAAACCGTCCAGCAGGCTATCAGTCGGAACAATTCCATCCTGTAAGTCTTTTTTTATATTTCTGTAAATATTCAGTCCCTGGCTTCTGGCAAGCAATCCTCCCGCTATACCGGTTATGAATACTATCGTTATTGTAGGAAGCGCACCTAAATGCTTTCCTATTTGTATCAATAGAAATAACTCAATCAAAGGAATAATGGTAAATAATAAAATAAGCCTTAGGGCCATAGTATCTTCTTTCTTAAAATAAGACCACCCTATTAGTTTTTACTTGATTTACCACATAACATATTGTACCTATTGCATTATGACGTACCATATGCAAATATAGGTATTATGATACAGTTACCAATTAAATATTTTGTAACAATCTAAGTTTACACTATAAATTCTAAATTATAAAGCGATTACAAAAAGAATTTTTGCTCTAAAGAATAATACATCGTATACTTAACAATATGGATTATAGACTTTAGGTAACAATTTAGTTTTTTTGAAAATACAGGAAACATATAAAAACAATGTAGCTCCGTCAGGAGCGACCTGTATATGATTAACAGATAAACAGGTCGCTCCTATGGAGCTTATTGGTAATGAATTTTTAAAAAAAACTAAATTATTACGGTTTTAATTTGTATTTTAATATAATATATATGATTGTATTTTTCTCATACTGTTTGTTCGAATCAAAATGTTCGTACTTAAATAACGAATAAAGGTCTGTTTATGTTTATGAGGGATGAAAGTTTTGATTCTAAGAAAATAGACGAGCCTTACGTTACTGAGGCGTATATTCCTGAAGAGTATAATTTAAAGATTTCCGGTCAGGGTCTTCAGTTAACAAAAAGGAACGAATTACGCCATCCGGTAGGTGCCGTCGCTGCCAAGTCATTAAGATACTTTAGCTCAAACGGTGAGGATTTTAATATCTTCAGGGCAAGGGTTATGTCCGTCTGGTGGCTCAGGCATATCTATAATAGTTTCAACTGGTGGAAGGCATATGTTGTAAATGCAGAGGGCGAAAGGAAAGATATGCCGATGCTCTATATAGGGGAGGAATTTGGCACTGCCGCAGGAGACGGGGGTAATGAGGTAGATATAGTGCTGAGTGCCTTTGAAAACGATCGGTGCATAGTCGACCAGAAATTAGAGGGAGGGACGATCTTTGCTGTCGGATATAGTGAAAGGGGAGGATTGTTCAATTCTCCCGATATGTACGGGGTCAAGACAATAGTCGGAAGTAAATATAAAGGTGCAGGCGTTACTGTAACTAATAGTATTACAAAAAATCTGCGCTCTATGGCAGAAAATACTTTAAAAGGTAAAGAAAAGGAAATATCACCACATAATATTCATGAAGAAATCCGGAAAATGAAAATCGTCGTTCTGGACAGACCAAGGCATGATACACTTGTCAGGACAATAAGAGATCTCGGTGCCCGGTTGATCCTTGTTAAAGACGACGACCTTACACCTACCTTTTCAGTTATAAGAAATGAGATCGATCTGATTATCGGAGTCGGCGGTATTCCTGAGGCTGTGCTTAGTGCAATGATCGTTGAACAATTAGGAGGCGAGATGAGTTTAAGATTATTGCCAGCCAGTGTTGCACAGGATGAAAAGTTGCTTGGGGTATTAAGTAATTGGGATCTCTTTAAAAAGAATGAAATAGATATCTTAAGAAATTTCAAGATAGTAAAACCCGGCACCGAAAGAAAAGATGAAATGCCGTGGAATAAGGTTTGGACTTCAAGAGATCTGGCCAGGGGTAAGGACCTGGTTTTCACCGCTAGTGTTATTAAAAAAAATCCGTGGATACGCCTGCCGGATGGGAAAGAAGTACCGGGAGCAGAACTGGATTTAGAAACAGGAAATGTGATAGTCCACGTGGTACGGGTTATAGAGAATAAGACAGAGATCGTGCCTGTCATATATAAGACAGTAATTGGTGAATATTCAAAGCAATTTAATAGTAAGGAAGAGACTAAAGACAGGGCGGCAGAAGGTGTCCTTGTCCGGCTGGGAAACGCTTACGCTGAATTTGGAATGTATAAGAGGGCAAAAGAATGTTTGCGTAAATGTACTGAACGCAAAGACCTTGGCGAAGACTTCCTGCGTGGGTGCAGCTTGATCTATGAATATATCGAAGGACTGGATTCTTTGACTAATGGGTCCATGAGGTCTCCAGAACAAGTAATAGCGCATTTTAAAAGGATATTCTATTTAGATGATGGAAGTGATACGGGGCTAAGATCATGGAGAATAGTCAAAAGATTTTGTGAATATCTCGGAGATAAGAATTATCGGAAGCAGCAGTATGAGACTGCCCTTACTTATTACGAGAAGGCCTTAAAGTACAGCCCCCACGAATTAAAACTTTATCGCAAGATAAACGTTATTCAAATGAGAGGCATAACAGAAGAATATTTTCAACGAATCGATAAAGAGTATCTGAAGTCTAACTATCAAGAGCCGGGAGATTGGAAAAAGAAAAAATTGAGAATCGCCCTGGAAATTTTTTATAAGAATCAAGACGTTTTGAATTTCTCATGCAGGGAACCATGGCTCATCTTCTTCAGGAGGACAGTATTACACGGGGAAAAGCCTTCTTACAAACTGGCAGTTCTTGTCAAGGTGTTACGATTATACAGGAAATTGAATCGATCGGACGAAGCCGGGCTTTCTCTATTCTTACACAAAGAGTTTGGAATAAGAAAAGAGGAAATACATCTTATCCTGGAGTATATAAAAATATACAAAAGATTTTACTCAGTAAGTGATCTATATTTTGTTAAAGGATTGTCGGAGGAAGGCTTGTCAAAACTGCTTCTCCCAGACGTGAAAGTAGAAAGCCAGAATGAACTGGAAGATGCCAATGTTCCATTGAGTATAAGCCTTGTTGAAGCAATGGAGAAAAGGTATAGAAATATGCTTAAAGAATTAAGAGAAGGACATAAAGAAGAAACACAGGAACATTTTTATGCAGTGGCTGAGGCTTATCATTATGTAGGTTTATCGCTTTATGATGAGGGAGACGTCTATGGAGCGAGATTATATTATGAAAAGGCAGTAACATTTTTTCATGAGATAGTAGAAAAATTCGAAGGAATAACTCCGGTTAATGCCCAATACCGTATTGGCAATTTATATGAGGAGTTGGGTCTATTGTATGAGGAAAAGCAGGCAGATTATTATAAAAAAGCAATAAATGCCTATATGGGTATTATAGATGAACGGGAATCAATTAAATTATTCGGGAATATCCGTGGTTTGATTCCCGTGAGAGTAAACCAGTCCAGAGAAAGAGTTGAATACCTAAAAAGAGAAATCCTTAGCCTTATGCCACAGCTCAACATCAGTGATTAAACGTCCTTTTCCTGTTTCTTCATGAACTCGTTGATTTCTTTACTTATCCTTTTCGCCTCATCCTTTCCCAAAATCAGCTCGGCAAAGTCAGTAGCAATTTCTGCTGCCTGATCTGAAGAAATACCCTTAACCTTTGAGATCTTCCAGACACCATCCTCAACCACTAACGTACATTCTCCAATTCTTTCCTTAATAGGTAATCCACCACGATTTATAAGAAATCTTATGTCTTCAGGACTCTGAGTAGCCTTAAGGGTTTCCTCCATATCCGGAACCCTGGAATGTATTTTTACGAGGGCAATATTGTTACCTACTGATGAACTTACTATCTCCTGCCTGACAGCTCTGTGGGCAAGATTAATAATCTCGGTAAGTTTTGGAGGGGTTACCTTTTTTACAAATTTTATTAGCTCCAGCCAATTGATAATCGTAGTATCAGTTTTAGAGATGAATGAATAGGCCCGGTCATAATCATTATTTCTCACAGCATCCAGGTATTTCTCCACAACTACCCTTGGAGAATCCTGGGCATAAGTAACGCCGGAAAATACGATCACTGCAATGAAAAGGGCAGAAATTATTTTTCTCATCTTTTACCTCCTTAATATTTCACCCGTACTGCTATGTAAAATTATTCGGTTATATAATGAATTGTATCATCCTTAGCCGATTTTGCCAGAATTTTATATGTATCTTCAAGATCAAATTTTGTATGTACCCGGATATAAACATTTGCTCACTTTACCAGAGTGTTTATATTTCCGTTTAAAACTTTTCAGGTTTACAAATCAGAAAACAAAATTATACTCTAAAGTAGTCAGATCTCCCAAAATCATCTAAATCATTTGCCGTTAAAAAGAGTCTACGTGTTTCATAAAAAGAAAGTAATTATTTATATTGTTAAAGGAAAGGAGATAAAAATGCTTCACTATTCCTGTCAAAAGATGTTGAGTAAAATGACGGTAATCGGGATTGTTATTTTTCTTGGTTTATTGTTTATTGTACCAAAAGGTACTGTAGTGGGAAAAGAAGAGAATGGTGTTGATAATGTCAGCAGGTTGAAATATGCTGACCCTGTTAAGGATATCCACCTTTATCTGTGTGCATTTCATATTGCCAAAAATAACCCTGATCTTCAGATAGAGGCTCACCACTATTGTTCGATGAGAAGCCTTAACGTTCGTGCCGGTGAGATCCATCAATGTGTCGTATATGACTCCAAAGAAGCCCCTGCCAAACTCCTTGGTATTGAGTATATCATCAGCGATGAAACCTACCAAACACTTCCAGCACAGGAAAAAAAATACTGGCATCCTCACGCTTATGAGATAATATCCGGGCAGCTTATCGTACCTGATTTGTCAGATATGGGAGACAAGGCTCTTGGGGGCTTCATAACAAGCTGGGGTAAGACGTTCCATACCTGGCCCGACCCCGGCACTGAGATTCCAATGGGAGAACCACTCCTTATGTGGTCTGCTGGTGCTGACGGGCAGATCAGCAAAGAGATGATAGACAAACGTGATAATCAATTCGGCATTTCTACAGAAAAACTCCGTGAACGGAGAAAGGTCTATGGTTACCAGGTACCAAAAGTAGAATTACCTAAATC
>CAZPUD010000135.1:0-10474 GCA_964589115.1 uncultured candidatus Brocadiaceae bacterium
TCAGGCGATGATTTCGTTGAAGAAGGTCTTAAGATATCCGAAAGTATGGAAATTGCAAAAATGCTGGAACAGGCAGGTGTTGATGCCTTTAATGTATCTCCCGGTTGGCATGAGAGTAGGATACCTATCATGTTGATGATTATTCCACGGACGGCCTACGTATTTTTTTCAGAAAGAATTAAGTCACAGGTAAAGATTCCGGTATTTGCATCTGTAAGAATAAACGATCTTAAATTGGCTGAAGAGATCTTAAATAATGAACAGGCAGATATAATATCACTTGGCAGGCCGCTCATCGTGGATCCCGAACTGCCAAACAAGCATAGGAACGGGCAATTTGATGATATCAGGACATGTATTGCTTGTAATCAGGGATGCTTTGATTCCCTGCTTAATTTTAAACCTGTATCCTGCACCTATAATGCGATGGCAGGGCACGAGGGTGAATATGAGATTACTGTGACAGGTAAGCCCAAAAAAGTTGTAGTGGTTGGAGGGGGACCTGCTGGCATGGAAGCAGCACGTGTTCTTGCCTTGAGGGGGCATAAAGTCATTCTATATGAAAGGCAAAATAAACTGGGCGGCCAATTGCATTATGCCTTTATACCACCCGGACGTGAAGAAATACAAAATATTATAACATACTTAGAGAAACAGATATCAAAACTGGGTGTACAGATAAAAACCGGAAAAGAAGTTGATTTATTCACTTTACAGGAAGAACGTCCTGATGCAGTAGTTGTAGCCACAGGTGGGCAGCCTATAATACCAGATCTCCCTGGAATAAATGGGAAAAATGTATATACAGCAGGGAATATATTAGAAGGGAATGTTCCTCTGGGAAAAGATGTTGTTATCATTGGTGGTGGAACTGTTGGATGTGAGGTTGCCCTGCATGCGGTTAAACAGGGTGCCATGATGCCTGATACTGCATGTTTTCTCCTCAGGCATAAGGTTATCGATGCAAAGGAAGCAGTTGATTATACTACTAAGGGTAATCGGAATATCACCATACTGGAAATGAGGAAGAAGGTCGGTGGCGGATTTGGGATTTCTACGCGGTGGATTATCCTGCAGGAGTTAAAGCATACCGGGATAAAAGAGCTAACGGAAGTTAGAGTAAAGGGGATTATAAGCAATGATGGGGAAAACGGACAAAAGAATGGAGGAGTAGTTTATGAAAAGGATGGGCAAGAATACTTTATAAAGGCCGATACTATCGTCATTGCCGTCGGATATAGTTCCGATAATAACCTTAAAAAACAAATAGAGGGGAAATTTCAGGAAATACACTATGTAGGTGATTGTGTTAAGGTACGTACTGCACTTGAGGCCATTCACGAGGGTTTTAGAGTAGCTTTGCAGATATAAGTGGAATAGTAATTGTTTAGAGGTAATCCCAAAATCTCAGTTTATACAATAATATTTAGCAAGGGCCTGGAAGTATGAAAGATATCCGCATGAACCGAGGTGATAACTCGGGATATGAGCATATAGAATTTGAAGAAATCAGATCGGATAACGGTAAGACTGTTGGCATTATTTACATGAATAAACCACCTCGAAATTCTATTGGTTCATGGCTGCTGGATGCCATTTACGATAAGATGGATCAGTACGAGAGCGATGACAGGATTGGTGCCGTTATTCTGAGCAGCAGATTGAGGGGGGTTTTTAGTGACGGTGCCGACCGGGATGAGCTTTTTGGCTCCTGGATCTCCGGTCTTGTAGCAGAGAAAAACTACGAGCGTTTTCGTCGTGCCCAGGAAATGTTTATTGAGATTGAAAATTGTAAAAAACCCGTCATTGCTGCCATTAACGGTGTTACGATTGGTGCAGGCCTTGAAATAGCCATGTTGTGTGATTTGCGCATTGCATCTGAACTTTCATTCTTTAGTTTGCCGGAGGCTAAACCCGAATTGAGTATTATTCCGGGTCTTGGAGGAACACAGCGTCTGCCGCGCTTTATCGGAGCTGCCCGCGCCAAAGAGATGCTGTTTCTGGGAAAGATGATCCGTGCTGAAACGGCTTTAGACTGGGGGCTTGTTAATCAGATTGTTCCGCATAAGGAGGTGCTCAATCAGACCATAGCCCTGGCAAAAACCCTTTTAGAACGGGATGCAAGGGCGCTTAAGGATATAAAGAAGTGCATTAATTTTGCTGAAGAAAATGATATTGTAAAGGGTATTGAATATGAAGTTGGTTTATTTGCCGAGATAATGCGATTAAAATTGTTGAATAAAAATCAGTAAAATGAGGCTTCTAACCGGCGAAAACGTTTAAAATTACTAGTCTTGCAGATTACACAAATACTTGTAACAATTTTGAATAATTTAGACAAGAACAGTGTATACATGCCGCGTAGGGGCAGGTTTCAAACCTGCCCCTACAATAAATACTATTCGTATGTACGTGCCAGGTATCAATACATGGAAGAATTAAAAAAGTGTATTTTCCAGTATTCGTTCAATATTTTTTACCTTGCATTTCAAAATCTGTTTCTATACTATAACTCCAACTTACATTTTGATAAAATTAGAAATTACTAATAGAGGGGGTGTATGTCATGGAATTTAAAGGTAAAGTGGCTATTATCACTGGTGGTACGAGGGGTATAGGAAGAGCAATCGTATTGGAACTAGCAAGAAATGGCTGTAATATTGCCTTCAATTATAATAAAAATACTGATGCAGCTCACATATTGATAAAAGAGGTTGAATCAATAGGTGCAAAGGCTATTTCTTTCCAGGTAAATGCGGCCAGCTTTGAGGGTGCAAAAAATATGGTAAAAGAGGTTGTTGAAAGATTGGGAAGGGTTGATTTTCTTGTAAATAATGCGGGAATTACACGCGATAAACTCCTTGCCTTAATGGGAGAAGGCGATTGGGATGATGTTATCAATACGAATCTCAAAAGTGTTTATAACTTTTCCAAATCGGTTATTACCCATATGATTAAGCAAAAATCCGGTGGCATTCTGAATATAACTTCAGTGAGTGGCATCATGGGAATGGCAGGACAGGTAAATTATTCCTCCTCTAAGGCTGGTATGATTGGTTTTACAAAGGCCCTTGCCAAAGAGGTGGGGAAGGCAAATATTACCGTGAATGCCATTGCCTGTGGTTTTATTGAAACTGATATGACATTAGTCCTGCCGCAAGAGTATAAAGACAAGATGATTGAGATGATCCCTGTAAAAAGGTTTGGCAAGCCTGAAGAGATTGCAAAAACAGCCGCCTTCCTTTTATCAGACGATGCAAGATATATTACCGGTCATGTTATCAGTGTAGATGGCGGTCTGGCAATGTAGTATCTTCCAAAAATAATTTTGACATTTTTGGCAAAAATTTACGAATTACGATTTTTTAAATCCCAAATTCTAAATCGTAAATCGTAAATCTAAAATCGTAAATCCAATTTAGTTACTCTTCCGGCTCGTTCGGGTTAGGGTTTTGTCAGGGTCTTTCAATCCAGCCTGCTTAACAAATAAAATTGAAAAGGAAAGGATATGTTATTTTTATTAAAAGTTGAGATAAAACAGATGCCGCAGATATCCGTAAAAGATTTTTTAGGATATGTAATAAAGGAGTGGGAATATTTTTCACGTTTTCAACGCCGGGGAAAGATCCTGGCCGGAGGAAAATTGGCCGGAAAGAGGGGGGCTGCCGCTATCATTGAGGCCGAATCAAATGATGAAATGGATGAGATTGTTTCCAAACTGCCCCTGTTTCCATTCTTTACTGATATAGAAATCATACCTCTTGTACCAATGGAGAAGGCGTTACTTGATACGAAGAGAATACATTCGCTTATGAAATAAAAGGTATAAAAACATACAAAGAAAATCTTTTCCCTTCTATTCGAAACGAGTTTTTGTCATTGAGATTTTATATCTCGAATTTGTTTCGGGTTTCGTATTTAGTATTTCGGGTTTCCTTCTCGCAGTACTGTCTGCGAAAAGGCTAATGCTGGGAATGGTCTGTATGATGAATTATTCCAAATAGTCTTTTGATTGTCTCCACATACCGATATCCGCCGCCGTTTTTTGCCTCCTGCTTTGCTACTTTTGCAGGATGATGAAGAAGCTTGTTAATCGTCCGCTCCATAGTGTAAACAACCTGTTCCCAGTCTCCGTTATTGAAATTCTTTAGTTTCGGTTTTAAACGGTCCAATTCTTCTTTCCCGATAGTATGAAAATGGTTACGTAACTGGGTTATGGCCGGTTCTATCTTCATCTCCTCGAGTTTTGCCATGAAGTGCTCTACTTCTTCTTCAATGATAACCCGGCATCTTTCTATTTCCCGTGTCCTTTCGTCAATATTCTGATTTACTACGGACTGAAGGTCATCAATGTTATAGAGGTATACGTTATCGATATTGGCAATCTCAGGTTCTATATCCCTGGGAACGGCAATATCGATAAGGAACATAGGATTTCCCCTCCGGTGTCTTATTGCCTCTTTTACCTGCTGTGCATGTATAACATAATGCGGGGCAGAGGTGGAACTGATGATAATATCAGCCTTTGCAAGATATTCACCCAGTGAATCGTATTTAATTGCCTGCCCGTGAAATGCATTGGCAAGCTCTTGTGCACGCTCAAACGTGCGGTTTGCAACGATGAAGGTACGTGCACCTTCCTCATAGAGGTGTTTCAACAAGAGTTCGCACATTTCACCGGCACCCACTACAAGAACCATTTTACCGGTAAAATCTTGAAATATCTTTTCGGCGAATTCTACAGCTACAGAACTGATAGAGACTTTTCTCTTTCCAATAGAAGTTTTAGTATGTACAATCTTGGCTACATTTAATGCCTGTTGAAACAGTTGATTCAAGACCTTTCCCGTAGACTCTTCCATGGATGCCGTGTTATAAGCCTCTTTAACCTGTGAAAGGATCTGTGACTCACCCAATACCATGGAATCGAGGCTGGCAGTAACAAAAAAGAGATGATTAACTGCCCGCTCATTTTCACTGTGATACAAATAATGGGAAAATGTATCTAACTCAATCTTATGAAAGTCGGCAAGAAACAAAAAAAGATCTTCAACTTTAATAGTACCTTCTAAAGATGATACATATATCTCAACACGATTACAGGTTGATAAGATGACAACCTCTGCTGTTTGGTATTTTTGGGTAAACAGGGATAAAGCGATAGGAATATTATTAGCATTAAAAGCTAGTTTTTCTCTGATTTCCACCGGGGCCGATTTATGATTTAGCCCTACTACTAAGATGCTCATATCAAATCCTTAATTTAATTGTACAGGAATTTCAATTATGTTTTTACCTCTGGAAAGAGGGAATTAAGGGATGTGTAAAAGACAGTTAATAGTGAATAATAGTTAGTGAATAGTTGAATGGTTATATGGTTGGATTGTTAATAGCCATCTATCCACTATCTACTATTCACTATCAACTATACACTAATCACTGTTTATAAAATATAACATTTAAGACACATACCCGGCCCCCCTTTTTCAGGGAGAAAAAAAAGCCTCGGAGTTGGTTCAATCGTCCCTGATTGAACCGAAACATTTAGCATGTCTCATACGCCTGGAGTGAACCAAAACGTGCGGGTCAATGCTAAACGTATGGTTCAATCTGTAAGATTGAACCAACCATAGTCGCTGCCAAAGGCAGCCTAATTAAATGTATAGGGGGATTTCAAAGTTTTTTATTATGCCTTCAACCCACCCCTAAATCCCCTCCCAAGAGGGGACTTTTTGATTCCCCTCTTGGGAGGGGATTTAGGGGTGGGTAAAAATAAAAGCCGTTGGGTTTTGCCTTTTAAAATCCAACCTAATTTAATTATCGCCTATTCATCTCCGCAGAATCTCACTATGAGTATGTTCGTCAACCCTTTGAAAGGCATGCTTTGATCCCATAAAGAATGTACCGATAAAAGTAAAAAGCACAAGACAAAAACCTGCAATGGTTAAGCATGCTATTTTGGTACCATGAAAAGATGCAACAAGTCGCATGTGTAACAGCGCTGCGTATGTAAGCCATGTAGCCAAACCAAGAACGACTTTATAGTCCAGGTACCATAGATCACCTAAAATATTTTGCGTTTTCACCCAAAATGTGCCAAAAACAAGACCAAGCGTTAATAGTGGAAAGCCAAAAGAAATCGTCTTCCACATAAGATTATCAATCCCTTCCAGCGATGGTAATTTATTGAAGAGTGGGCCGAACAGCTTGAGTTTCAACTGCCTTTGCTGTGTCAGATACATAACGCTGAGGCTAAAAGATATGGTAAAGGCTGCATATCCGATAAATATAGGTATGATATGCGCTATGAGCCAAAAATTTTGAAGGCTTACTGTTACTAACAGGTTTCCCCCATCAAATGTAAGTGCCCAAATAGAAAGTGCTGTGACAATAGGAATTAAAAAAGTATCTAAAGATGGTAACTTATAGAGATAGTCCAGGTTAATGTAAACAAATAGAATACACCACAGTAGTGATACAAATGATTCATAAACATTTGTTATCGGGATACTGTTTGATTCTAAGCCAAGGAATATCAGAAATCCACTGTGGATAAAGAATCCCATCATCATACACCATTTAGCTACTCTCTTATTAAAAAAGGAAGGCCTTTTGATGTATCCGATAGACCAAATGGAGGATACAAAGTATAGAATTATGACTATTATAAAGGGAATATGAGGTATCGTAACCATAAGTATAATAATGTAAAAAATAAATATCTATTAATCAACCAAAATCTTAAATCATCAGCGAACGTATTTTTTCGGGTTTTTTAATTGACAAAAACTTAGTTGTTAGATAACCTAACAATTTATAATAAATAACCAGGGATTAGTGATAAAGCAATAAAATAGCCTTAAAAATTTACATAGGAATTATTAATTTATGGCAGATGATACAAAAAAAATAACAAAAAGAACAAGTATTGGTGATGTAATTAAACAATATCCTGAGACTGAACCTGTTATAAAAAAATATTTTGGAGCAGGTTGTTTCACCTGTCCAGGGTCAAAAATGGAGGATATTTCATTTGGTGCTGCCATGCACAATATTGATCCCGAGGTTATTATTAAAGAATTGAACGAAGTTATCAGTAAGAAAAACAGTTAATTTTATTAACAAATTTTTTATAATGTTCAGGGAGATGATCATGAGAGACAGAATAGAAGAGGCATTAAAAAATATTAGACCCGCCTTACAGGCAGATGGCGGCGATATTGAACTGGTAGATGTGCAGGGAGGGGTTGTAAAGGTGCGTTTAAGGGGTGCGTGTGGATCTTGTCCCAGTGCACTTATGACACTAAAATATGGTGTAGAGGAACGCCTTAAGGAAGAAATTCCTGAAGTAGAATCTGTAGAACTCGCATGATTAGTCCGATTAGTAGCTTACGAAGTATGAGAATTCTAATTTAATTCTAAGGGATTTCAAATGAATTTCAGCAGCTGCCGAGTCTATAGAAAATTTTTATTTGTATTCCCTGTGTATTCTGCACTTAAGTATTCTGTAATAAAGCTGCCAAATGCTAATGTAGGCCCCAACAACATAAGGAGTTTCTGAATGAGTTTAGTATTAGGACCAATTCACTACTGGATGTATGGGAAAATCAAAACCACCGAAGCACGCGAGTCAGCCATTGTCTCTGCATTTAAATCAAAATACGGAATAGAGGCAGACAAAATACTTGAACAGGTGTATAAAAAATATCCGAAGATGAATGGGGACAAACCCCTCGAAGAATTATTGGCCAATAAACCTATTCACCAGGGAATTCAAAATCTCATAATAGAGGTAGAAACCCGGGAAGCAAGTACAATTGCTGCTTTTTGTGCTAAGTACAATGATGCTTCAAGTGTGGCAACAGAAGCTGCCCGTAAACATGGTATTAGCTGCGGCAAAGAGGCCGTTAAAAGCAAAGGATTATCAGAGTCAGACCGAAACAATACTTCGAAGGCATTTGAGATTATGGGCGATTTACACTGCGACGGTATGCCATGTGACCGGGGGGCACAGATCGTTACAGAGGCTGAAAAGCGAACTACATGGGATCACGAAAGCTGTGTTCATGAACCGTATTGGAAAAATGCAGGGGCTAATTTTCTCACCATGTGCAATATTGTCAATGAATGGATTGCCGGATTCGGTGAAGGAGTAAACAGCAAGATCAAATATAGGCGGGAAAAAGCCCTTGCGGCGGGAGACTCTTCGTGTTTAAGTAGTTTTGAAATACAAGATTGATATATGTCAGAACGCTATGCACGACAGGCTGCATTTTACGGCATAGGGAATCAGGGACAAAGAAAACTCTCGGAAAAGACCGCTGTGCTTATCGGCTGTGGTGCGTTAGGCTGTACCTCTGCCAATCTACTGATACGCAGCGGAATCCAATTCCTGAAAATCGTAGACCGCGATTATATAGAAGAAAGTAACCTTCAGCGCCAATCCTTATTCGATGAAGATGACATAAGGAAAAACCTTCCAAAAGCTGTTGCCGCACAACGGAAACTCCAGAAAGTTAATTCTGAAATACAAATAGAATCTGTTATTGCAGATCTCAACCCATCAAATATTGACTGCATTTTGAGAAATACCCACGTCGTTATTGACGGGACAGATAATTTTGAAACACGATTCCTGATAAATGATTATTGTGTGAAAAATGGAATACCGTGGATTTACGGTGCGTGCATTGGCAGCACCGGCTTAACCATGAATATTATCCCGTCCAAAACCCCGTGCCTGCGATGTATACTTGAAAACATCCCGCCCTTTGGCACCACAGAAACCTGCGATACAGACGGAATTATCGCACCGATTGCCAGCTTGATTGCATCTGTCCAGGTGGCAGAAGCGCTTAAGATGTTAACAGATAATCTCAGTACATTAAGAAAAGGTCTCTTAAAGATCGATCTCTGGCGTAACGAGATGAAAATACTTCATACCGGGGAAATAATGGGGAAGACCGATTGCATAACGTGCAAACAGCATCGTTATGAATTCTTATCGAAAGACAGATTTTCAACAGCAACCTCATTATGTGGTAGAAATGCCATACAAATCTTACAGCGCAGCGGATCAAAATTAGACCTGGAAAAGCTTGCATCGCGGCTTTGTAATGTGGGAAATGTATCTTTAAATAATTTTTTATTGAGGCTGAAGGTGGATAAATATGATCTGACGGTATTTCCGGATGGACGTTCAATTATTACCGGTACTAATGACGCATCAATAGCAAAGGCACTTTATGCAAAATATATAGGCATGTAAAATAGAGGAATTACGATATGATTTATTTTGATAATGCAGCAACCACGTTTCCAAAACCAGAGATAGTATATAAAACGATGGATACATTTTATCGTACACTTGGTGCAAATCCTGGCCGTTCAGGCCATAAAATGGCAGTTGCAGCAGAAAAGGAAATTGAAGATACCCGGCTTTGCATTGCGAAGTTATTTGGAATAAAAAATCCGGGCCGGTTTATTTTCACCTTTAATGCCACCGATGCAATAAACATGGGGATAAAAGGTTTGCTTAAACAGGGTAATCACGCTATCACAACCCATCTGGAGCACAATGCAGTATCCCGTTCTCTTTACGGCCTTGAGAATGCCGGCATTATAACGGTAACTAAGGTGAAAAACTCTCCGGATGGTTTTATTAATCCGGATGATATAAAGAATGCTGTTACACCGAAGACCAGGTTAATTGCTGTGACACATGCCCCTAATGTCCTGGGTACAATACAGCCGGTTGAGGAAATCGGAAAGATTGCAAGGGAGCGTGATGTTATTTTTATGGTTGATGCTGCGCAAACGGCCGGCGTATGTGAGATAGACGTTCACAGGCAATGCATCGACATGCTGGCCTTTACCGGGCACAAGGGTACTTTGGGGCCTACAGGAACAGGGGGGCTGTACGTGGGAGAACGATTGACCCTTAATGCCTGGAGAGAAGGAGGGACAGGTTTTGAGCCTGCTTCGCTGTCCCAGCCGGAAGAATTACCCTTTAAATTGGAAAGCGGTACACCAAATATTGCCGGGATAGCAGGTCTCAGGGCAGGAATTGAATATATTTTATCTCAGGGAATCGATGTTATCAGATCTCATGAGCAAAAATTAACCAATAAACTTATCAATGCCATAAAACAGGATCAGCGTTTTACCATATACGGGACGACAGATATATCCCAAAAAGTAGGCATATTATCTATAAATGTAAAAGGATTTAAGCCGGCAGAGGTTGGTGCCATATTAGATCAGGCTTTTGACATTGCCGTACGTCCCGGTCTTCACTGTGCCCCATTTGCTCATCAGATGTTAGGAACATTTCCGGATGGTACTGTGAGGATAAGTCCGGGATATTTTAATAGAGAAGAAGAAATAGACTCGCTTGTAATTGCACTTGACAAGATCGCCAGTACACTGTCAACATAATAGTTAATAATAGATTATATAGTATCTGTCATTGCGA